>NZ_JAVCWL010000080.1:0-2116 GCF_030846505.1 Massilia pseudoviolaceinigra
GCCACTCAGCAATAAGCTGAGTGCGACCACGGGTCCAGCGCCAGCAAAGAAAAATGTTTATAACGACGCGGGTAATCTGACCAGCGATGGTACGCTCGTGGTCACTTACAGTGGACGTGGCCGGCCGTACAGTATCCAGAATGGTGCTGTCACGACATACCAGCTGTTCAACGGCATGGATCAGCGCGTATTCCAAAGTTACGGCGGCGGCGTGTTCGTTTATGATGAACGGGGCCAGTTGGTTGGTGAATACAACTATGCCAACGGTAAGGCGACACGCGAAACTGTGTATTTGGGCAACCTCCCGGTGGCGGTGCTGACGCAGACAGTGACGGGTACGGCACCTGCTCAAAACACGGCGATTAACGTCTTCCATATTCATCCGGATCATTTGGGAACCCCACGGATGATCACGCGTCCGCTCGACAACAAGATTGTCTGGCGCTGGGACAACGGCGATCCGTTCGGGCTGACACCACCGACCGAATACTTTAACGGATCAGGTACATTTACGTTCAATTTACGGATGCCGGGCCAGTACTACGACCGAAATACGAGCCTGTTCCACAACTACTTCAGGGATTATGATCCACAAATGGGGCGCTACATCCAGAGTGACCCGATCGGACTTGGCGGTGGCATGAATACCTACGCTTACGTTACCGGCAATCCGCTAAGTAAATACGATTTTTTTGGTTTGGCTGAGCAGCCCTCAACGATAATGTGCGATGGTAAAGGTAACTATATCATCGTCAATAATGATCATGGAAGTACGCGCGAGTGTACTCAGCGCCACGAAGAAGCTCACGTGAAAGATTATCAGCAACGATATGGAGTTAACAGCTGCATGGTTGTTGACGCGCAAGGAAAGTCATCTCCTCGCGATCATGGCACATTGCCGAGTTATGTCGTTGGAAACGTTGATAATATTCAGTTTAAGCGCCAAACGGAATGCAACGCGTATCGTGCCGGCAAGGCATGTCGGGAGAAGTGCCCCGCAGATAAGGACAAGAAAATTGGGATTGAACGCGATGAAAAATTTATTAAAATATATTGTGATTAAGTTCGTGCTTTTTGGTGTTGTAGTGCTCTCGGCGTGTGAATCGCGGTCTGCGCAGAAAACCGTTTCGGGAAACGAACTAGCCGTGGCGACAGCTGCCGCGCAGCACGTCACTAGCACACTAAAGGCTGCGACCGGGCCAGCAGATAAGTCGACGCTGCATCTTTTAAAAGAAGACGCTGTATCGTACGTATTCATTGTGCGCACTGTGAACGTTAATCAATTACCTGGACAGGAATGGCTTATTATTTACCGCAAGCGTGACGCGCGTGTGGAGGTATTGCCAGGACAGTAAGCTTCCGAACCAGTACAACTACTTCAGGGATTATGATCCGCAGACCGGGCGGTACGTTCAGTCCGACCCCATCGGCCTAGACGGTGGCATTAATACTTATATTGAGACGTGGACTCTTTGTTATAGGCCTCACGCTGTTAGCAGGGCTCATAAGAGGCATTTATCTCATGGGGGACCGACTATCCTGAATCTTCCGCACGGTACAGGGCGGATCTTGATCTCGATTTTGGGCTTGGCAAAAAAAACCCGTCCCCATCCCGCTGCTTGTCGCACTGGTGCTGGAACGGCTCGTGGAGATGCTAGAACAAGGGCTTTCGCTAAGACGACGGAGCTTTTTTATTTGGGCTTAGGCTTAGCCGTCCTATGACTCGCGAACTCAATGAAAGTAATTCAATGATTAAATCTGCTCTTCTTGCCTGGATTCTGACATTCTCCTGTGCTGCTCAGGCGTGCACATGTGCGTTTGCGCCACTTGATACAGAGTCCGCGCGCGACGCGAAAGACGTATTTATCTTTCGTTTGACCCAAGCTAAGGTGAAGCACATCAGTGGCGATGAGCGCAGGGGGACGGAAATAATAGGTCAGATAAAAATCATCGATCGACTGCGCGGAGTTAAAAAACTTTCTGATCAAATTAAGTTTTACACTGACACTTGTTGTGGGACTCGACTTGATGTGGGGAGCTATTTTGTGGCGTTTGTATCGGACGCTGGATCTCAATTTGTTGCGCATAACGGCAACGTAGTGGGACTGCGAAGGGA
>NZ_JAVCWL010000081.1:0-2006 GCF_030846505.1 Massilia pseudoviolaceinigra
CACACCCGGCAACGTCTTGTCGAGCCAGGTCCGCAGCGCCGCCAGCGTCGGCACGCCATGGGTTTGCCGTGCCAGCAGGCGCGTGGCTTCATCGGCGTCCTTGTGGTCGCGCTCGACGCCGTACAGCTTGCCGATCATTGCGACGGCCTCGTCGGCCAGCCCGCGCTTGCCTTTCGGCTGCACTTTGACGGCGTCGACGAACCGGCGGCGCACATGCGCCCAGCACACCAGCTGCTCGATGCCGTCGGTGCGCATCAGCTCGTTATAGCCGCTGTAGCCGTCGGTCATCACATAGCCCCGATAGTCGTGCAGCAGGCGCACCGGCACCTGCCCGCCGCGGCTCGCATCGTAGTCGAACACCACCACCGGCCGTCCCGGCGGCCCGCCCGTTCGCACCCACATATAGCTGTTCGAGGTCGGCGCCTTGCCAAGCTCCTTGAGCACCTGCACCACGGTTTCATCGACGTGCAGGAACACGCCTTCGAGCAAGGCGTCGCGCATCAGGTTGAGCAAGGGCTGCAGCACGCCGGCCGCGCCGATGACCCAACGCGCCAGCGTCTGGCGCGGCACCGTCACGCCATGCCGGCCCAGCACGTATTCGAAGCGGGCCAGTGGCAGGCCGTCGATGAACTTGACCACCAGCAGCATGGCCAGCAGGTCGGCGCTGGCGTTGCTTTTTGGCAGAGGCTGGGGCGGCAGGGCCGCCGTCACCGGCGCGTGCACGCTGCCGGGGCAGCCGTAGCGCTTGCGGATGTGGCGCAGCACGCGCACCTGCATCGGCACCAGGTCGAGCTGCTCGCTGATCTCTTCGCCAATCTCCACCATCGGCGTGCCGCACGGGCAGGTGCGCTCGGCGGCGGGTACGTCGTGCACGACATCGACACGCTTGAGCTCGGCCGGCAACGGCCCGCGTTTGCCGCGCGCCGGTTTGCTGTTGGCCTTGCCATCGGGCTTGGTGTCCGGCGCCAGCGGCGCGATGTCCTGCGTCGCAACTGTTCCAGCGGCAAGCACCTCGGCCTCATCGAACAAACGGCCCTGGGCTGACGACTGTTCCGAACTGGCGCCGAACATGCGGTGGCGCGCCAGGATGAACTGCTCCATCATGTGCTGCATGTGATTTAACGCCTGGGTCTTGACGTCGTTGTGCGCGGCAATGACAGAGTGCAGCAGCGCTGTCAGCGCTGCTGCATCGGTAGGCAACACGGCCGGCAGCGTCAGTTCTGGCAAGCTGTAGCGCGGCGGCAGATTGGACGGCTTGGCAGGGGTGGCAGGCATGCCATAGTTTACCAAATTCCTCTATGAAACAGAACCGAAATACAGGGTTTTATGAGGAGGTTTTTGCCATACATCGAAGCCCTCCAGCAGCCACTCAAACTGCTGCAGCGTAACCCCTTGCGTGGCGCCGTCGGCGTCGCGCGGCCAGGCGAATTTCTCGGCTTCCAGACGCTTGAGCCAGAGGCAGAAACCGTTGCGGTGCCAGTACAGCACCTTGATCTTGTTGCGGTCGCGGTTGATGAAGACGTAGAGCGCACTGCCGAACGGATCGAGGCCCAGCGCTTGTTCGACCAGTACCGACAGGCCGCCGATGGACTTGCGGAAGTCGACCGGGTCACGGCATAAAAACACCTGCTCGATACGGCAGCCCGGATGCATCAGCGCGCTCCCGCGTGGGCTTGCTCAAGGGCCAGCAGCCATGCCGTCGATGGCAGCGCCGCCAACTCCAGGCGCAGACCGGAGCGCAGCACCAGTGTGCATTGGCTGGTCGCTGCGACCGCTGTTGCATCGACCACGCGCAGGGCGACGAATTTGTTCGCCGCGCCGTTGCCCCCATCGCCCACCGCGGCGGCCAGCTTCAACTTGCGACGCCAGTAGTACAGCGACGCCAGCGTCAGGCCATGCTGCCGTGCGTACACGCTTGCCGCCGTGCCTTCGCGCCGGCATGCCTCGACGTGTGAGGTCCAGAATTCGGTGTCCCCTTCCATGCTTGCTCCCGTTTAAATTGAAAC
>NZ_JAVCWL010000082.1:0-1984 GCF_030846505.1 Massilia pseudoviolaceinigra
CCTGAGTTTGACAAGGTGCCTTTCGCATTACTTGGACTGATGGCTCATCAGCGTCCGTACCACTGCGGTCGTTATCAACGTTGTCTTGACCGCATGCCAGCTTGCCCCTCGCTCACCCGCAGCCAGCACGGCAGTTTGTACGGGTTCCGCGACCCGTTGTATGTGTGCGTAAAACTTGCGCAGAATAACTGTATGCATTGCGTCGCAGCAATCACATCGCTACCCTGTAAGTACGCGCGGTCTTTGATCCGCCCCGATGACGATCTGGCGAACTGCCCCTTCAACATGAAATTTCCTTCTCGTTCCCTTCCCCGCATGGAAACGCTCGTGATCGGTTTGATCGTGCTCACGGCAACCCTGCTCGTCTGGCAACACTTCGGAATGGAAAGAGTCATGGAGTTTTCCGCCGCCAGTGGGCGACCGGTTGAGCTTTTGGATGAGCGCCTGCAGCAAGGCGGCAGTGTCGCCAAGCTCACGCGACGACCCGATGCGCTGGTTATGGATTGCGATCTGCGCCTGACGTTCGAATGGCCCTACTGTCGCTTACTTTTTACGCTAAGCAAATGAATTCGGCGTCGATCTGTCGGAGTTCGACTCCATGAGCTTCGACATGTCGTACGAAGGCCCGGGCGACCATACCGTACGGCTCTCTCTCCGTAATTTCGAGCCTGACATGTCGACATTGGACGACTACATGTCGCAAAAGGTGAACGAAACCCACTTTGTCGTCCCAGCGAAAGGCATCGTCAAAATACCAATGAAGGTCTTGCGTACCGCGCCCTGGTGGACCGATATGCGCCATGTTCCAGTCTTCCACACGGATATGCGGATCGATAACGTCACGACATTCGACTTATCGGTTGGCGCGCGTGATACCGAGGGGCGCCATCGCGTGGAGTTAAGGTCACTTAAATTCCATGGAAAGCTCGTCAGCCAGAACCGCTTGCTTCTGGTATTGGTGGGAACATGGATCGGGTGTGCCTTGGTGTGGCTGGACTTAGCCCTCCGCCATTCCCGATCGCAACTGAGTAATAGCACGACCCGACTCGCTTTACTGAGCAAAGTGAATGAGGCTCTGGAGCTGGAAACACGTGAACTGGCCGGCCAGGCCTACACGGATCCGCTCACCCAGGTTCTGAATCGGGAGGGCTTACGCGCTGCGCTGATGGAAAAGTGGCAGCATCCCGATGCGTCAGCTGAGCAGTTCGCAGTGGTGTTTGTCGATATCGACCATTTTAAAAAGGTGAATGATACACATGGCCATAGTGTCGGCGATGAGGTGTTGTGTGCTTTCGCTGCTGCGATACAACGTGGAATTCGTGCAAGCGACAAGCTGGCGCGTTGGGGCGGCGAGGAATTCCTGATCATTTGCCCCGGTACCAAGGCAGCCGATGCTCATCTGTTAGCGGAGAAGCTGCGTGAAGCATTGAGTTATCAGATCTGGCCGCACGGGCTCCGGGTTACCGCGTCGTTCGGAGTGACGGCCCTCCAGCCTGGAGAAGTCATTGGTGACGCGATCAAGCGCGCCGACAGTGCGCTTTATCGAGCCAAATCGAATGGCATGAACTGCGTGCGAGTTGCTTAACATGAATGGTGCAATAATGCGGAGGTTGACATCATGCGACCCCAGCATGTCGAGAGCCTGCCGGCCGGGCGCCAGCAGTAGCGCCGGCAATTTTCGTAACGCCGCACAGATGGCGACAGCCGGCAGCTGCACCATTTTTGCAAGAAAGAATTAAATGAAACGACACTATCTTTTCGTTGTTGCCCTGGCCTTACCCCAGATAGCGCTTGCAACCACCATTTCTGGAACACTGATTGGCGCGGGTGGCGGCGATTCGTCATTCGGCTGACTGTCGTGAAATAGCAATACTCGACTGCAGAGGCGCCAGGTGATCTCAAATTACTTGGTAATGAACACGTCCAAACGAATCTGCGGACGAAAAAAAACCCGCATGGCTTTCGCTCACACGGGTCTTTCTCT
>NZ_JAVCWL010000083.1:0-1862 GCF_030846505.1 Massilia pseudoviolaceinigra
CGATGGGCATTGCCCAAGTGTAGCAACTGTAGCAGGTGTAGCAGTAGCAAACTCACCGAACGGCTTTTCGGTTTTCTGAACTGTAGCAACTGTAGCAACTGTAGCAGTAGCAGAAGTCAGAAACCCTTTTTTCATCAAGTCGGCCAATGCCATCACGCACCTCCGAGAATTTGAGGGTTGATCTGGATTTCGCGCTTGCGGCCGTTCTCGATCAGTACCGCTCTGCCGTGCTCGATCAATTCCTGAATCGCCGCGTTGAGTGCCGCCTTGTCCCGCATCTTGGAAGGGCCATATTGGGCTACGGCGCGGGTTGATACGGTGTCGCCGCCGTTGGCTTTGCAATAGCCGACAGCCCAATCTTCCAATAGTGCAGCATTTGCCAGGCCGTCAGGTAGCGCAAGCTCCCCGAAGAACCGTAACGCCTCGTTCAAGTGCCAGGCCGTGATAATGGCGGCCGACTCGAAGTGATTGACGCTAACCGGGCCTACCCCGACGTCGACCACATGGAAGAGCGCGGCCAGCCTGGCGGCGTTGTCCGCGATCTTGCTCGCCACGTCGCGCACGTCCTGCAACTCGCCGCCTTGGCCCAGCCCGCTTTCTATCTCGTCGTGGAACTTGACCCATGCGGCCTTCGCCTCCGGGGCGAGCGTGAGCATTGCAGGCTCCAACCCGCCGCGTTCGTTGATCGGCGCCGGCACTTGCAAGATGCGGTTAATCTGAGCGTGAAACCGGGCAAGCGCTGGCATGTTCTCTGGTGGCTCGGTGAAAAACCGGGTGCCCTGGGTGGATGCCGGCCGCGCCATCAGGAAGCGAGCCAAAAACCCGGTGCCGCGTGCCAGGGTGCCGGTGCGGCCGATGAAGTCCATCAGCGCCGACTCCTGCACCTGCAACGACATGGTGAGTCGTGCGCCGTCAACAACATAGGACTCGCCGCGCCGGTCGAACGTCAGCTTGGATGCGTCCCATAGTTGGTTCAGGTTCGCCAGAGTGCGGAGCTGTGATTCCTTGCCCATGCCATGGCTACCAAAGACGGAGCCGGCCTCCGACGATATGACGCCGCCTGAGGGCCACTTCTTCGCCAGGGAGTAGGTAAGCGCCTCTGGCGTGAAGTCGCTGTAGATCAGCCTCGGCACGCGTGGAGGCTCTGGCTTCATCTCCTCATGTTTGCGCAGCGCGTTTTCGGCCTGGCCCGTGTCCTTGGCGCTCTTGGCCGCAAGCTTGATCGACTCCAGGATGCCAGACCGGATAGCGTCCCACGCGGCCTGATCTGCCTCGTATCGCTTGATATCGGCCTGGGCGTCTTCTTGCTGCTTGTTCTCGTGCTCGCGCAGTACCTTGCTCAACATCCCGTCGCAGGTTGATTTGCGCTCGCCGCTCTCCGCCACCACCAGAAAGTACAGGCTTGTCGGACCGCTGAGTTTTTCAGCCCTGGATACGTCATAGTGGCTCTGAGCGGCCAGGCTCAGGGTGGCGAGTGCGGAACATGCCACCATCGCTTCCGGTGCCTTGGTGAAGCCCTGTACCTCCCGTACGGCCATCAGGACCACCTCGGGGAGCGCTTCGGATGGATAAGGCACTTCCGGCGTGCTGCGAGCAAGCGGCTCCGGTTTCGGCCAGGCAGCAGCAGCAGCTTTCACCATGGATTCCTTTACAAATTTGCGGGCGGCCACCAGGTCGGGCCCGGTATCCGCTGTCATCTGCTTGGCGGCGCTGATGGCCGACATGACCGCCTCGCCTCCCTCGTGCGCCTGCATGTCATTGAAGTCAGTTGGTTGACCCTCGCCAGGCTGAAAGACGGGAACTGCCAGCCAGCCGCCCACAGCAGCGGCCGCAGCTTTTGCCTTTGCCATACCCACATTGCC
>NZ_JAVCWL010000084.1:0-1814 GCF_030846505.1 Massilia pseudoviolaceinigra
CTCAGGCCCAGCTCGATCAGGCCCGCGGGCAAAACACGACGTTGCTGTCGATTGCTGATGCGTTGCGCGCGTTCGGGATCGCCATGCAGACTGTGAAGGACACGCCAGCCCCGCTGTCAGTCGAGGGCTTGTTCCAGAAAGTGCTCGGTCGCAAAGGGGAGAAGAGCGGTATCGACTTTTGGACGAAGGCGTACGGCGAATCTGTCGACAACACCGAGCTGGCAGACTTCATGAAGGCGGCACAGCCGGAGCTCGACGCGCGGAAGAATGGCTCTCTGTCGGAGTTTCTGCGCACTCACGGCGTCCCCGGTTACGCCGTTGGTGGCGACTTCGGCGGCGGCCTGCGCGTAGTCGGCGAGCACGGCCCTGAACTTGAGGCAACCGGGCCGGCGCGGATCTTTAACGCTGACCAGACCCGTTCGATGCTGAACGGCGGCGGCAACGCCGACGTGGTGGCCGAACTGCGCGAGGTCCGTCGCGAGCTAGCCGAGCTGCGCGCGCCGATGGAACGAACCGCTGTGGCCACCGGCAAGTCGGCCGGCAGTACCGACCAGTTGGCGAAGCAGTTCAATAACGTCAGCTCCGGTGGAAACGCAGTCCGAATGAAGGCGGTGCCCGCATGAGCCAACCCTGTAGTGTCCTGGCACCGGTAGCGATTACCGGCGCCATGATCGTAAGCTCAGCCGTTCCGGAAGCGGATTACCCCACTTTTTCGATGTTGAAAGCGTACGCTCTCGGTGAACGGTGCATCAGCACCGTGACCCACCGGATTTACGAAAGCGTCTCCGCGTCGTCGAACGTTGGTCATGATCCGACCGATCTGATCAACCAATTCGGCGCCGTGCCGTGGTGGGTCGACCAAGGGCCGACGAATTTGTGGGCAATGTTTGACGGCTACGTTTCAACCAAAAGCGCGGCGTCGCCCTTGGCTATAACGTTGCGTCCGGGCTCATTTAATTCAGTTGCACTGTTTGGGTTGGAGGCTGACGGGCTGAGCATCGCCGTTCGCGATGCGCCAGGCGGAAACGTGATTTACGCCTATTCCGATGACCTGGAGGGGTCTGAGCCGGGTGACTACTACGAATATTTCTTTGACCGGTTTAAGCCGCAAACTGACTTCGTAGTGACGGACTTGGCCGCATTTAACAACGCTGAAATTACCGTAACCCTGACCCGGGTTACTGGCCTTGCGAGGTGTGGCCTGCTTGCACTGGGCGATATGAAGCCAATCGGGCTTACAGAGT
The DNA here is from genome assembly GCF_030846505.1 of Massilia pseudoviolaceinigra. Lineage (NCBI taxonomy): Bacteria > Pseudomonadati > Pseudomonadota > Betaproteobacteria > Burkholderiales > Oxalobacteraceae > Massilia > Massilia pseudoviolaceinigra. Next base: position 1,245 of record NZ_JAVCWL010000084.1, read on the forward strand.
ACGGCGCGAAGGTGACGCCGAATTCCTACAGCTTCATTGATGTCGACAAATTTGGTAGAACCAAGATCACGCCTGGGGCCAACACGACGGACATGTCGGTAACGGCGAAGCTCGGGATCGCGGAGGCCGCGGCTGTCTACGCAACGTTGAAGGAAGTCCAGTCGGTCCCATGCGTTGTGATCGCGACTGATCTCGTGGATTACTCGCCTCTTCGTGTTTTCGGTTTACCGACCCCAACCCTGTCGTTCGACGGTCCAGACCTCTGCACCGTTTCCCTTGAAGTGAAAGGATTTATCTGATGGCTGTCGTTACCCCTCCAACAATCACGCCCGCGCCAACGCCCGCAATCCAGCGCGGTGACCGCACGACATTTTCCACCCGGGTCGATGCCTTCATCACCTGGCTCATTGCGGCTGTAGCTCAAGTTGGATCAGTCGCCACTAACGTTTTTAATAACGCAACAGATGCCGCAGCAAGTGCATCCTCAGCGGCAACTGATAAGGGAATTGTCAATGCAGATAAGGGCATTGTTCTCGGATACAAAAACAATGCTTTCACTGCCGCTGATGC
>NZ_JAVCWL010000085.1:0-1797 GCF_030846505.1 Massilia pseudoviolaceinigra
GCGAAGTGAAGCGCAACTGCGGAAGAGTAATCGACCGTGGAGAGGAAGCGTGGAGCGTAAATCATGAGCCGAGGTACACGAACTGCATAGAAGGCGCTGCCGAGCAGGGCGAGCGGGCTAATATTCGCGAAGCTCTTGTGGTCAAGGCGAAGTGGCGTAGATGCGGCGGTTGTGTGATGAAGGAGTGCGGCCCTTACCTGGGGACGCCCTGCCTCACGTCTGAAAGGACGGCGGCATTGCCGTAGCAGGGTCTCAGCAGAGGTCATAGTAGTTGGTGGTAGGGCCGGGAAGGCTTGACCCCGCCGACGAAGGACTGAACGAGTAGGAGTGTTATCCGGCATGTCGATACAACAGGCAATGCGTCAGATGCCCGCGTCAGCGGGGCGGGAAGCCATCGGTCAGGGTGAAGCCTTGGCTACAACTTCCAGCGACGAAGCTTGCTGTCCGCGACATGCGTCAGGAGACGCAGGATCAATGTTGCTGCGTGCAGTATTGAGAAGAGAAAACCTGCTGCAAGCGTTCAAGCGTGTGCGTCGCAACAAAGGCGCAGCCGGGGTGGATGATCGGGACATCGACGAGACCTCGCGCTATCTGGCTGTGGCTTGGCCGGAGATACGTGAACAACTGCTGGCGGGGACGTACCGGCCCAGTCCGGTACGCAGGGTGACGATTCCGAAGCCCGATGGTGGCGAGCGCGAGCTCGGCATCCCGACGGTGACGGATCGCGTGATCCAGCAAGCACTGCTTCAGGTGCTGCAACCGATTCTTGATCCCACATTCAGTGAGCACAGCTACGGTTTCCGTCCGGGCCGGCGTGCGCAGGACGCGGTCCTTGCCGCGCGCGCGTACGTGCAGTCGGGACGGCGGATCGTGGTGGACGTGGACCTGTCGAAGTTCTTCGATCGGGTCAACCACGACATCCTGATCGACCGCTTGCGCAAACGCATCGACGACGCCGGGGTGATCCGGCTGATTCGTGCCTACCTCAACAGCGGCATCATGGACCATGGCGTGGTGCAGTCGCGGCACGAGGGCACGCCGCAAGGCGGTCCGCTGTCGCCGCTGCTGGCCAACGTCCTGCTCGATGACGTGGACAAGGAACTGGAACGGCGCGGCCATTGCTTTGCGCGCTACGCCGACGACGCGAACGTGTACGTTCGCAGCAAACGTGCTGGCGAGCGGGTGATGGTGCTGTTGCGCCGGTGCTATGCTAAGTTGCACCTCGTGGTCAACGAAGGCAAGAGTGCGGTGGCCAGTGCATTTGGCCGCAAATTCCTCGGTTACAGCCTGTGGGTGGCAAGTGGGAAAGTGGTGAAACTGAAGGTCGCGGACAAGCCGCTTGCAACATTCAAACAGCGAATACGTGAACTGACGAGGCGCTCCTGCGGCCGCAGCATGGCCCAGACCGTCGAGAAACTGCGCTCCTACATGCTTGGCTGGAAAGGGTACTTCAAGTTGGCCCAAACCCCAAAGGTCTGGAAGAAACTCGATGAATGGTTGCGCCACAGGCTCAGAGCGATTCAGCTCAAGCACTGGAAGCGCGGGAAAACCATGTATCGGGAATTGCTCGGGCTTGGGGCGGCGGCATCGGTCGCAAAGCAGGTAGCGGCAAATAGCCGCTGCTGGTGGCGAAACGCGGATCGACTGCTGAAAACAGTCCTCACAATAGCTTATTTCGATGGACTTGGCGTACCTCGCCTGTCCTGACCTCAACTACTCGAACCGCCCGGTGCGGACCCGCATGCCGGGTGGTGTGGCAGGGGACCGGCCAGTTATACTGGCCGCCCCTATGCCGAT
>NZ_JAVCWL010000086.1:0-1791 GCF_030846505.1 Massilia pseudoviolaceinigra
CCGGTTCGGCCACGAAGGCTTGCAGCATCGATGGCACGAAGTGCAGCGTGGTGATGCCGGTCTGGCGCACCAGTTCGGCCAGGTAGCCGCTGTCCTGGTGGCCGCCGGGACGCGCCATGACCAGGCAGGCGCCGCTCATCAGCGGCCAGAAGAACTCCCATACCGATACGTCGAAGCTGTACGGCGTCTTTTGCAGCACGCGGTCTTGCGCGCCGATGGCGAAGCTGTCCTGCATCCAGTGCAGGCGGTTCATCAGCGCCGCGTGCTCGGTGAGCACGCCCTTGGGCTGGCCGGTCGAACCGGACGTGTAGATCACATAGGCCAGATCCGACGGCTGGTTGATGTCGGCCGGAGCCGACTGCGGGTAGGCGTCGAGCCAGGCCGCATCGAGGCAACGGGCCGTGACCGCTTTTGGCAGACGCTCGAGCAGGGCCGCCTGGGTCAGTACCAGCGGCGATGTGGCGTCGCCAAGCATGAAGGCGATGCGCGCAGCCGGCAGCTGCGGGTCGAGCGGCAGGTAGGCCGCACCGGCCTTGGCGATGCCGACCAGGGCCACGACCATGTCGGCCGAGCGCTCCATGCACACGCCGACAATGCTCTCGCGTCCCACGCCCTCGGCGCGCAGCGCGTGCGCCAGACGGTTGGCGCGCGCATGCAGCCCGGCGTAGGTCAGCGTCGCGCCTTCGCACAGCAGGGCAGGGGCGTCGGGACTGGCGGCCAATTGGGCGTCAAGCGCGGCCACCAGCGTTTGCGGGCCCGGATAGGTCTTGGCCGTGTCGTTCCACTGCACCAGTTGGCGATCGCGCTCGGCCGGCGGTAGCAGGTCGACGGGGGCATTGGCGATGGCTTGCTGCAGCACGTGCTGCCACTGGGCCAGCCAGCGTTCCATGGTGTCGGCGTCGAACAGGGCGCTGCGGTATTCGAGCATGACGCTCAGCGCCTTGCCGTCGTCATGCACTTCCCAGTTCTGATCGAACTTGGCGACGCGGCTTTCGCTGCCGATTTCACGCAGCGCCAGGCCGGGCCAGCGGCTGTCGTCGAGCCGGGCGTTCTGCATTACGAACAGGACCTGGAACAGTGGTGTCTGGGCCAAATTGCGGTCGTCGACCAAGGCATCGACTACCTGCTCGAACGGTACATCCTGGTTTTCCTGGGCCGCGAGGACCTGCTGGCGTACCTGTTCCAGCAGCTGCTCGAAAGCTTGGCCGATGTCGCAACGGATGACCAGCGTATTGACGAAGCAGCCGATCAGGCCCTGGGTTTCGAGCAGGCCGCGGTTGGCGACCGGTGTGCCGATGCGCACATCGCGCTGGCCGGCGTAGCGGCCCAGGGTGATCTTGAGGGCGGCCAGCAGCACCATGAACACGGTCGCTCCATGGGCGCCGGCGTAGGCGCGCACGTCGTCGGCCAGCTGTTGCGGCAGGCGCAGGAAGCATGCGCCTGCGTCCTCGCCCGGTTGTGCGGCGCGCGGCCGGTCGGTCGGCAGGTCGAGCACATAGCTGCCGTCGCCCAGGGTGGTGCGCCAGTAGTCGAGCTGGGCGCGGTTGCGTTCCTGCTGGGCGCTGTCGCGCTGCCACAGGCTGTAGTCGACATACTGGATCGGCAGCGGCGCCAGTTCCCGCGCATGGTAGGCGGCGGCCAGTTCGTCGATCAGCAGCTGGACCGACCAGTCGTCGGCCACGCAGTGGTGCACGGTCAGCATCAGCAGGACCTGGTCGTGGCCTTCGCGCTGGAGCAGGCGCGCGCGCAGCAGGCGGTCGTGTGCCAGGTCGAACGGCAGCTGCGCTTCGC
>NZ_JAVCWL010000087.1:0-1757 GCF_030846505.1 Massilia pseudoviolaceinigra
CTTAATCTCTTCAACTTCCAAGCTGATTTTATCTAATTCGCTCTCATTCTTCGAATACTGTCGTTTACCTACTTTATCTACTAACGAATAATCCATCGCTTTTTTAAGCGATTTTTTCTCGTCTTCCTTTTTCTTCAATTCGTCTTGAGCAAGTTCGATCTTGTGAAATCTTTCAAAAATTTTCACCAAAACATTAACTGCGTCCCCAGCAGCTTGATTAGCAACCGCGTGCAATGGCTTCTCAATGATTTTAATGTTATCTTTAGGCCATATGCGTGAAAAAGTGCCTACGTAGCCCCTAAAGGTTAACGCGTGTTTGTCAGGGATGTAGCATTGCTTTAACCAAGCTAAATATGTGTCAATATGAATAATATTTTGAGAAAAATAATTCGAATCACATTGATGCACCCAATCGGGTGCAGCGGTTTCCCTCCTAAAATGGTGCTTTACACCATTAAACGATAAACAAAATTCGTATGAATGATGCCCTAAAGCGGCTATCGCATCTTTCTTGTACTCTAGAAAAGCGCTTCCACCGAATGCAAAATCCACGAGCATCAAAACAGTTGATTTCCCGATAGAGTTCGTTGCTTTCTTGTCACCAATCACAACATTTAGACCGGCGCTAAACTTTAGTGGGCCGTCCCTAAACGTTTTTGAACGTATTTCAGTCAACATATGTAATCAAACCTTTTGAGAAATCAATATCTATCGTATTCAAAACATACAAGACATCAAGTGCATAAATAAACTCATCAAGTCCGTCAAATTTTTCACCGACTAGGACAAAAAGCTCTCGAATCCCAATACTTTTCCTGTCAATATGCAAATGATAAATCTTTCCTATAATTGACTGTTTGAATGAAATAAATTTGCTCGGTGTAATCATTAAAATAACTCGCAATTTTGGATGTAGAAAGCTGCGATTGCTTCAGCAGCTTGCTGGGACGAAGGTTTAAATTTCGAAGTGATCCAAGCAACTGTGTTTTGATAAATTTCTTGCTGAGTTAGTGAAAGCGTCGATTGTTTTACATAAAACATCCTTACTTGTTGAGCGATGAGTACCGCTTTTGATGGACTTATTCGTTCCATCTCGGCAAACCTATCGCGTATAAAAAGATAAAAAGAAGAAATGTCGGATTTTATCTTTATCTTCGTCAACGAATTTATTACTCCGTTCAGTTTCGTGTTGATGTTCTTCGCATCAAACCCTGCAGGGGCACCGAAATCAACATCGTCATCCACTAACGAACGTATTATTTCTGCAATTTCCTCTTCCAACTGGTACTGCTTAAAAATCGATATTTGACTTGATTTTTTTATTAGTGTTCGTTTTTTACCAAGCAGATCTCGGTAGCCGTCAACAGTCTTTGGATTATCAAAAATATTATGGCAAGAAAAGCACAGCGGAATTAGATTATCTTCATGATTTGGATTGAGAGAGAGCCGCTCCTCATGCTGAAGCAAAATTACCTCATGGGGTTCCGGGTTGAGCGGGTAAATATGCGCAATTTCATACTCCTTGTACCGACTTTTTCCTTTAAGCTTGAAAAGAGGGGTTCCGCAGCTTGGGCAATTTTCTTCAACTTGGGTGCAAAGCAATATTTCCAAGGGCCTACTTATCGTGGGCCGCCCAGGTTTTGGAGTTGCCGAATTCGTACTAGCTGACATTTATTCCTCTCAGTAACGGGGATCGGACGAAGCACCTTGGCATTTTGGCGAAATTTGAATTATCCGTATGCGAGTTAGTATTTATG
>NZ_JAVCWL010000088.1:0-1722 GCF_030846505.1 Massilia pseudoviolaceinigra
TATATGGTAGGAGAGCGTTCTGTAAGCCTGCGAAGGTGTCTTGTAAAGGATGCTGGAGGTATCAGAAGTGCGAATGCTGACATGAGTAGCGATAATGGGAGTGAAAAGCTCCCACGCCGTAAGCCCAAGGTTTCCTGTTCAACGTTCATCGGAGCAGGGTGAGTCGGCCCCTAAGGCGAGGCAGAGATGCGTAGCTGATGGGAAGCAGGTTAATATTCCTGCACCGTCGTATGATGCGATGGGGGGACGGATCGCGGAAGGTTGTCCAACGGTTGGAAGTGTTGGTTTTTGACTCATAGAAGGCGCTTAGGCAAATCCGGGCGCGCAATTCAAGGGGTCGAGACGAGGAACTTAGGTTCTGAAGCAATCGGAAGTGGTTCCAAGAAAAGCCTCTAAGCTTCAGTCATACGAGACCGTACCGCAAACCGACACAGGTGGGCGAGATGAGTATTCTAAGGCGCTTGAGAGAACTCGGGAGAAGGAACTCGGCAAATTGGTACCGTAACTTCGGGAAAAGGTACGCCCCGGTAGCTTGACTGCTTTACTGCAGAAGGGTGAAAGGGTTGCAATAAACTGGTGGCTGCGACTGTTTAATAAAAACACAGCACTCTGCAAACACGAAAGTGGACGTATAGGGTGTGACGCCTGCCCGGTGCTGGAAGATTAAATGATGGGGTGCAAGCTCTTGATTGAAGTCCCAGTAAACGGCGGCCGTAACTATAACGGTCCTAAGGTAGCGAAATTCCTTGTCGGGTAAGTTCCGACCTGCACGAATGGCGTAACGATGGCCACACTGTCTCCTCCCGAGACTCAGCGAAGTTGAAATGTTTGTGATGATGCAATCTACCCGCGGCTAGACGGAAAGACCCCATGAACCTTTACTGTAGCTTTGCATTGGACTTTGAACCAATCTGTGTAGGATAGGTGGGAGGCTTTGAAGCGGGGACGCCAGTCTTCGTGGAGCCATCCTTGAAATACCACCCTGGTTTGTTTGAGGTTCTAACCTTGGTCCGTTATCCGGATCGGGGACAGTGCATGGTAGGCAGTTTGACTGGGGCGGTCTCCTCCTAAAGTGTAACGGAGGAGTTCGAAGGTACGCTAGATACGGTCGGACATCGTGTTGATAGTGCAATGGCATAAGCGTGCTTAACTGCGAGACTGACAAGTCGAGCAGGTACGAAAGTAGGACATAGTGATCCGGTGGTTCTGTATGGAAGGGCCATCGCTCAACGGATAAAAGGTACTCTGGGGATAACAGGCTGATTCCTCCCAAGAGTTCATATCGACGGGGGAGTTTGGCACCTCGATGTCGGCTCATCACATCCTGGGGCTGTAGCCGGTCCCAAGGGTATGGCTGTTCGCCATTTAAAGTGGTACGTGAGCTGGGTTTAAAACGTCGTGAGACAGTTTGGTCCCTATCTGCCGTGGGCGTTGGAAATTTGAAGGGGGCTGCTCCTAGTACGAGAGGACCGGAGTGGACAGACCTCTGGTGTACCGGTTGTCACGCCAGTGGCATTGCCGGGTAGCTAAGTCTGGAAGAGATAACCGCTGAAAGCATCTAAGCGGGAAACTTGCCTTGAGATGAGATTTCCCAGAGCCTTGAGCTCTTTAAAGGGTCGTTCGAGACCAGGACGTTGATAGGTCAGGTGTGGAAGTGCAGTAATGCATTAAGCTAACTGATACTAATTGCCCGTACGGCTTGTCCCTATAACCTTAGCAGGT
>NZ_JAVCWL010000089.1:0-1622 GCF_030846505.1 Massilia pseudoviolaceinigra
TTGCGCTCTGCTGCAGGCAATACACTCAAACGTCTGACAGGTTCGACAGACTGCTCAAGTAAGGCGTGAACCAGGCCTTCAATGGCTGTGAGAAGATAGGTATTCATACGCTCTGCATCGATGCCTGTGACGCATTGCGTTGTGAACGTAAAACCCTGGCCCAGATCATCCACAGAAAGTGTTAGAGGGTAATTGGTTCGTTCTTCGCCATGTAGTATGCGCACCCCCTCCCAAACATTACCTCTGGCTTCCGTAGTATCGGAAGTACCGGCCGCACTATGACGGTAATTAAGCATTGAGGTAAATAAAGGCAAGGGCGCTGCTACGCTACTACACCGCTGTGCCAAAGCCAGCGATGCCTGTTCATATACAACCAGCGTTCCTAAGCGCTCATAAATATCAGCTACAAGTTGTTGCGCAGTTTGCTGTGCAAAATGGATCCGAATCGGCAAGGTATTAATAAACATCCCCAATACCTGATCGGCCCCTTCTGATCCTTGCAACCGACCAGATAACACCGTTCCAAACACAATATCGTCTTGATTGCAGCACTGCGCCAATACCTGTGCCCATGCAACATGAAACAGTACAGCAGGCGTGACGCCTTGCTGACGTGCGCTGTGTCTGATGCGCTGGGATAACTCATCACTAAGGGGCAAACGTGCTTCTTGCACTTCAGAACCATTGCCCTGCACATCAAAGATGCCAAACGGTGCCGTTGGTTCTTCAATATCCCCTAATTGCTGTTTGAAATACGCCTCATGTTCCGATACGGGTACCGACAGTACCTGCGCTATAAAGTTGCGGTAAGGCAGGGCAGGTGGAAGTTGATGCTCCTTGCCACGCAAGATGGTTTGCACTTCAGTAACGACGAACTCTAAGGTGACATGGTCACACACCAGATGGTGATTGAGCAAAGCCAGATACCATTCCTGAGAATGCGGATCCGCGGCAATATAGGCTTTTAACAAAGGAGCTTGTTGAAGATCCAGACGAAGATGACGTGGATCAGTCAGTGCATTTAATTGTGCCTGCGCATCACCATCGGCTAAGAGCGTGAGTTCTTCGATAAGTAAAGGTGCTCTGCGCAGCACCACTTGTACAGGTTGAGACAGACTCATCCAGTGAATGGAGGTACGTAAAATATCGTGGCGGTCAATAACGCTTTGCAGCGCAGACAAGAATACATCCAGGCGTGCACGATGATCAAAAGCCAGTACCGAGCGCAGGAGATAAGTATCACCTTCGGTTTCTAGCAAATGATGGAACAGGATGCCTTCTTGCAGGGGCGCCAGGGGGTAGATATCTTGAATGTTAGAAATACCCTGCGGCACATGTGCAATGATCTGGTCAATGTCAGTTTGAGACAGACTCACCAAAGGCAGCATGTCAGGGGTGATCGCTGTGTCGGTTGGTGTGATCAGGTTAGGCGGCACCACCTGTACGGATGCGGCATGGTCGTTATCGGCTAATGCCCGTGCAATGGCACTTAAAATGGGGTTGGCAAAAATCGTGCGGATATCGGTATGCAAGCTTTGCTGACGCAAACGTTCAATCAAGGTGACCACCAAGAGTGAATGTCCACCCAGTTCAAAGAATTGATCATGGCGACCAACCCGTTC
>NZ_JAVCWL010000009.1:0-210541 GCF_030846505.1 Massilia pseudoviolaceinigra
CTTAAAGAGGCGCGCGTCATCGCTGGCACCTGCATTGGTTTAGCGGGAACGTTCGCTTTCCAGACGGAGAAATTCGATCTGTGTATTGTGGATGAAGCGTCAAAGGCGACAGCCACAGAAACCCTTGTCCCAATGTCCCGTAGTCGTTGTACGATCTTGGTCGGAGATCCTGAACAGCTACCGCCATTTATCGAAAGTGAAAGCGACGGCGCAGAAACGGCTTTCAGTGATGATTCTAAAAAAAGTCTGCTCTCTATTCTCTTAAATTCGCTCCCGAGGGAGAATGTAGAAGAACTTCTCGAGCAGCGACGAATGTGTGAATCCATCGGAAGCATGGTAAGCGAAATATTTTATGAGAGTAGGTTGAAAAACGTTCGTCCAGATTCTGAGAGGTTGAAAAATGTTGCCGCGCTGTACAAAATGCCGATAACTTGGATATCTACGGCAAACAGAAATTTTTCTGAACAAATAACGCCGGAAAAGTCATTTAAAAATGAGGGTGAAGCCGAAGCTATTGTGGACGAGCTGCGAAAAATTGCACGGCAAACTCGCGGGGCAAAGCATAAAACGCATGTGGCAGTAATTTCTGCGTACTCCGCTCAAGTGAGTTTGTTAAAACATTTGGTGGATCAGCATGTGGGTACACATGCGTCGTTCTCAATCGAGATAAATACCGTAGACGCGTTCCAAGGTAGAGAATCCGATATTTGCATATATAGTGTAACTAGGTCTAATGATAAACGTCAGATCGGCTTCCAAAAGGAGAAGCGGCGCCTGAATGTTGCCCTCTCAAGAGCGCGCGACGCTTTAGTGTTAGTAGGGGATGCCAAATTTTGCGGTGATCTTCAGAAACGTAGTTCTTTCGGTCGCGTTATCGAATATATTAAATCAAATCCGGATTTTTGCCAATTGGTGGAGCTATGAGCGCAATATACGAAATTGCACAACGTTTTGATAGTTATGAAAATCAGTCGCTTGTTGATTTTTTCGGCGTTCACATCCCGTGTCAAATTTTATTAGTAGATACTGTGGGTGTGGAACGTCGTCGCACCCCGGCAATGACGGAATTCATTTTAAAGTCGATTGACGCTGGGCTGACGAGTATCAAGGAAGTTTCTGGGCTATTGGGATTGCAGTTCGAATTTTGTGCGACCTTATTTCGTGAACTTCAGCTTGGTGAATATATCGGCATTGACGGGTTCGGTACCTATTTGGTCTGGAAGCGAGGAAAGGAAATTTTAGCGAACGGAAGTGAGGATTCGCCAATAGATCGCCGTCTCAACATTGTATGGGATCCGCTGTGCCGGAAATTTTTAGGGCGGGTGCCGATGTACACAAAGCGGCGTGCTGATTCGGATGGAGTCATTATTCCTCTGGCAGGTGCGTTCGCCCCCCCTGACTTAAACGAAGTCGGTGCGCCAGCATTAAAGGAGTCACAGTTGAGTGTAGCTGGAGAACGCGGCGGGCGGGCCTCATCATTTGAAGTCTTACGGGTAACAAAAATTGAAAAGTCAATCGCCCGATATCGTGAGGCTCTCGCGCTTGTATATAAAACCGACAAGGGCGATGTTTCACTGATGATGGTCACGAATGGAAATATCGATGCCGAGTTAACGACCGCATGCGCTCAAGCTTCTATCGCGAAATTAATCGGGGTTGATGGAGTATTTTCGTCACGCCACGGAGGAGCGGGTGTTCGTAAGCGGTTTAGTGAGATTGCTAAAATCCAAAAAAATAGCGTGAGTATTGAAAATTTGGTCCGTCGACGTAGCCTTCTTCGGTTTAAGGCCAATGCCTTGCGCATCAGATTGCTTGAGACCGAGCAGCCCGAGTTACTTGCGCGGAAACTGGCTGCAGAATCAGATCTTACAGTCGTTGAGGGCCAACTTAAAGATTTTTCGATTCTGCCCATCCGGTGTCACGAAGTGACGAACTATGTCATATCAGCTCTCCAGTCGGCACAAAAAAGTGTGCTCATCACCACTACGATGCCAACTGAGGCGAAGCTCGATTTTGCAATGTCGGGAGCGTTTGAGGAGTGCATAAACCGGGGGGTGCAAATCGATCTCTACATTGCCGATCGTCCCAATATTGACGGAGGAGCTGTGTTGATTCGGCTTGATAAGTTGAGCCGCTCGGGAAATTTCAATGTCTTTTTTCTGGCCTCCGAGGCTCGTTCGGTTTTTGAGATCGCCTTTGATGACGAAGATCTTTGTTTTTTTAATGAGCCTCCCCTTGGAGCGCGTCGCGGTCCGATCGTGCCGAGGGAGTTTAACGGTTATTCTGTCCGCGATCGCGATCTTGTTTCCAAATACAAAGCCGAGCACACGAATTTTGCGCCTGGCAATCTTATTTCACGTCTCAGAATTCCTCCCAAGAAGGTGTCGAAGTCGAAACCTAGCCAAAGCCAGAAAAATTCTCATGAACTGAGCAAAATCGACACTACAGGGTTGAAGCAAAGTTAGGTTTGCGGAATTGATCTCAGCGAGTTCGGGTATTTATTGAATCGCCGTCTTGCTCTCCGATTTGCGAGAGAGCTTTACTGTGGTGATGCGCAGTCAGCGCTTGAGCTTGTCGAGTAAAGGCCGCGAACTGCTTGACGCACTTGCAATCGCAAACCGGCGACTTTGCCCCGGATTCGGCTTCATTCCATCTCGTTATCAGGACGGCTTCACCAGCCATGCGGTCTAAGTAGTCGACCAATTTTTGCTGTCAAAGCCAAATAGGAAATCTACTTGGAATTGATATCATGAAATTGTTAGTGCTATCGAAGGAGGAGCGGCGGACGTTGCGGGAGATGGGCATTTTCCATAGTCACCCACGAACTCGAATGCGGGCGCAGGGAATTTTGCGGCTGAGTCAAGGATTGACGTTGCAGCAGACGGCAGATGAATTTATGGTGCATTTGAGCAGCGTTGAGCAGTGGAGACAGCGTTGGAACAGGTTGGGGCTAGCCGGGCTATATGAAGGCCGCCATACGGGACGCCCGCCGAAATGGACAGAGCAACAGAGACAGGCGCTACGCGAGTTGGCGCAGTCTGACGGTGGAACGGCAGCAGCCTTGCTGCGTCACATCGGGCAGCGCCAAGAGGCGGTAGCGATTAGCGAGAGCACCGTCAAACGCTATCTCAAGGAAATGAATTTCAGCTACAAACGTTATAGGTACGGTCTAAAATAATGCGCAGCGAGGACGCTTTCGAGCGTGCCCGACAGGTAATTGCATCGTTGGGCAAGCTGGACCAAAGCGGCCAGTGCGAACTGCTGTATTTGGACGAATCAGGCTTCAGCCCAAACCCGCCTGTGCAATACGGGTGGACACAGCTGGGCCAGTCGCGCGCCGTGGAACCTCAAGCACACCGACAGCGCGTCAATGTACTCGGAGCCTTGCGTCACGGGGGCAAACTGGTCTGGACCACTCAGCAGCGGCCAACTGTGCGCGACGATGTCATTGCCTGCTTTGACCAGATAACGGCCCAACCGCACTCGGTACCCCGCATTGTGGTACTGGATAATGCCGCGATTCACAAAGGCGATGTCATGGAAAGCAAACGCCGGAAGTGGGCAAGGCAAGGGCTTCACCTGTATTACCTGCCGCCCTACAGCCCGGAACTGAATCGCATCGAAATTCTGTGGAAACATGCCAAGTATTTTTGGCGCCGTTTCGTCAGCCTGAACGGAGCTGAGTTACTCGATGAAATTGAGTCACTGATGAAAGGTTTCAGAGCCGAATTTAGGATAAATTTTGCGTGACTACTTCGGTGTAGTAGCCCGTAGATTCCGCTCAGCTACCCTCAATCGAATAAATGATGCTCAATCGCAGAGTGGTAATTGCGTACTATTTCTCGCTTCCGTTGCCATGATACCGGTGCATGATCGAGGGCATGGATTGACAATCGAAGCGTACCGCCGAAGGGTTCGCGCATGAATGTCCGCGCTAAGCCCGCCACACATGCCACGATATTGCTATCTGCCCGATAAGCGCCACCCGAAGCCGCGTTCAAACCCACAGTCGATACATCCAGAACGATTCGTCCATGATGAACCTCAGCGCGAATTCGCCGGGAGAAAAACCGGTAATCCGCTTGGTCGCCCGGTTCATGTGCGCCTGGTCGGCAAAGCCCTGGGACTGCGCCAGGCCGGCCCAGTCCAGCGGCTGCCCGGCCTCGTAGCGATCGCGCGCGGCGAAGAACAGATCCTCGGTGCGGACCGGCGATTGCCACTCACGCAGGGAGCGCCCGCTAAATGACTTGATGCGCCGTTCCACATGACGCGTACTGTGCACGCCGCTCCATTGCTGGGCCTTCCACGCGAGGCGCTCGACCCAGTGCCTGCCCATCTGGCGCAGCGATGGCTGTGCGCCCGTCCTGCCCTGCAAAGCCTGCCACGGCACGGCAAGATGGTTCTCCAACACCGACAGCAGGGCGTCATCTTCGCTGGCCAGGAGTGCATCCCAGAGAGGAGCCCATTGCGCGCCCAGCAGCTCGGCTGCCGGAACAAAGCGATCCTGAATGGCGGCGAGGTCAAACCCGAACAGGGCTTGGGCCGCGTCCGCATTGAAGCAAGCCATGTAGCCCCGGCCCGTGCTCGGGGCCCAGCTCACTGTAGGGTGCGACTGGCTGCCCGAGATGACAACCGGCGACGCAAACGGGCGCCAGCATGGCCCGCTTGCGCTGTCCCCAATCAATCCCGCATCGAGGCCGCGATACCAGGAAATCGCTACCAAGGGTGACGCGGGAAAGTGGGACAGGCGCTGGGCACTCGTCAAGGCCAGCGAGCGAGTATCGCGGCCGACCAAGGCGACCAGCGCACCCTGCAATGCGGGAGGCGCCAGACGCAGACATGCATGCGGAGCGCCGTGGCCGTCGGCGCGCGGGCCGCGCTCCAGCGGCCCTGGCGGAAGCATTGACAGCGGTGGTTGAATGGAGCTCATCGCTTGCCAGTATAGCAAGCAGCTTCCCCAAGCGGTGATGTCGTTTCGGTTCAATACACAACGCCAGCCGAGGTCGACAATGCTGTCATGAATACTACCTCGCCTCCACAATGCCCATACGGGCACGGCAAAAACGCTGCCGCGCCTTCCCTCCATCCGCCGGGAGTGTGGCCCCCGGGACCACCGTCCGGACTGACCGGCTGGACCCTGCTACGCCGCATGTCCCGTGACCTGCTGGGCTCGGTAGCGGAATGGCGCCAGGCATACGGCGACGTGGTCCATTTGCGCATATGGCCTGAACACCAAATTGTGGTGACCGACCCGCAACTGGTGCGCGATCTGTTGGTCGGCCATCACCTGGAATTGCGCCGCTGGGAGCGAGGCATCAGCGTATTTTCGCAGCTGCACGGACACAGCGTTCTCACCGCCGAGGGAGAAGCGTGGCGCGCCAAGCGCTCCGCCTTACAGCCAAGTTTTTCGCCTAAGGCGGTGCAAGCCTTCGTTCCGGCTATAGCGGATGCCGCCGCGAAGACGTTTGCACTATGGCCCAGAGGCGAGGCAGACTGGCATATTGAAAGCGCTCTTACCTCCCTCACGATGGACGTCATCTTGCGCATGATGTTTTCCAGCGAGATTGACGAGGACGCGCGCGCCGCGGAAGGTGCGCTGAACGACACTGCCAAAGCCGCGAATGCCGAGATGTACTGGCCGGCAAGTTTGCCCGACTGGATGCCGTGGAAACGCGCCAAGCGGCGAGGCATCGCCTTGCTCAAGCGCCTGATCAGCGGACACGTCGAGAAAAGGCTGGCGCTAGCGCCTGATGCATGGCCGGAAGATCTGCTCAGCCGGCTGCTGGTTCTGCACCGCGACGATCCTGCGGCCTGGCCACTGAAGGCCGTGCACGACGAATGCATGACTGCTTTCCTGGCCGGCCACGAGACAACGGCGGCAACGCTGACCTGGTGGGCTTGGTGCATGGCGGCAAACCCGCAGGCGCAGGAGCTGGCGCGGCGTGAGGTGGAGACGGTATTGCAAGGCAGGCTGCCCACCGCGCAGGATCTTCCCTCGCTTGCCTACCTGGCCACTACGCTGCAAGAAACTCTGCGCCTGTATCCTGCCGCGCCGGTACTGTTGTCGCGCCGCTCCACGCTGGCGATTACGCTGGGCGGCTGGCAGCTTCCCGCTGGAACGATGTTCATGATGCCCCTACAGTTAATGCAGCACGATGCGCGCTGGTATCCGGACCCGAGTGCGTTTCGCCCCGAGCGCTTTGACTGTGGCGCGCCAGACTTGCCGCGTGGGTCCTTCATGCCATTTGGCACAGGTCCCCGAGTTTGCCTGGGCCAGCACCTGGCAACGACGGAGATGACGGTCATCGCGGCAATGCTGTTGCAGCGCTTCACGGTGAGCGTTCCCGAAGGGATGGCGGCGCCCCGGCCGGCCTTCAACATCACGCTGCGCCCGGAATGTCCGCTTCGTTTGCGCCTAAAGGAATACATACAAGGCGGATAACACGGAAGGCTCGCCCGACCAAAGCGCGCGGCCAAAAACAAGACTAACAAATCCGCTTAGCGTCGCCATTTTTGGGGGGGGCATGTTCATGGAATAGATCGGCTAAGTAAGCTACTCTCTGAACGACACCTCCACATTGAATGGTCTCAATTCCGAGCCCACCCGCTCAATCCCAAGTCAACGAAACATCACGAACGCTCGTGAAGACGACCTGGTTTGACGCTGAGCTCCGGTGTTTCACGCCGCCTATTCTGGGAATATATACGGCAATTGGCCCGCGCGGAATTTCTCAATGCATTTTTCAATCAGTGGCCAAGCAGTCATTGGCGTCATATATCCCGCCTGCGGCCATCTACCGTAATCTTCTTCAACGAGCCAACCGGACAGCACACCAACAAATGGCAGCTGCTCTGGATCAACGTCTTTATCATCGACTATTTCAAGCGACCAAGATGAATCACGCGCACGAAAATACCACGGAAAACCGTCAACCCGACCACTTCCTTGCAGCGGGCTCTGGCCTGCCAAATATCCACACCATCCCGCGCCTGTTCGTTCGTCCATTTTTACTCCATTTCCATCCCGAGGTACGGATTTCGTAAGTGTCGACGCAGCGCCGTCTTGAACCGGATGTCGAGTTGTCTGATGATAGCGATTTGCTGACATGCGCTGCGCTACTACCTACACTCGGCCCCCCGCGACTCATCGCAGACCAGTAGTTCGGCTTGCATGGACTCCATGGCTTCAGACTCAGGTAAATCAACGTCGGCGTTGTGGGTCAATCTGGCCCAGTCCCTAACAACGCCCAAGACGGCAAATGCGCACTGCCTGATTTACCTACGAAATTCGCCACATGCCATGTGACATGTGATCATGGAAACTCCAAGGTCGGAGCATAAAAAAAAGCCCATGTGGCCAAAAACTGGCATACATGGGCTGCTGCACCTGCCTATAGTCTGGGGGGCGCCTTGTGTCAGACTCTATGGTTTTGTGTCAGACTTTATTGTTCGTCCATATTTGATGTACACAAACAATAAAGTTTGACACAACCTCCTCAATAAAATCAATAGCTTACGAATTTCTCACTTTCCTTCCGCCAGAATAAAGTTTGACACAAACTGGGCAGTTTCGAGCGCCGTCGGCATTCTTGCAACAATAAAGTTTGACACAAGTTCGGCGTACGCTGTGCGCGCCCGCCACCGGAGCATGCAGCAGAAACGCATCATCCCTCCATGGCGCCAGCAAATTAACGATACAGCAAACATTCCGGATTGACTATGCTCAGACCGCACGGGCAGCTTATAATTCCCGGATTTTTCACTTTACATGTGGGCGCTTCTGCATGTCACCCACATGGCCGCCGTCCCTTTTTTCCCCCAGAGTTTGCCAGACGAGACATTCAGTTCCCGAGTAGCCAGGTACCAGCTCATGACAGGCAACGCGAGCACGACGGCGACGTTCAAGGAGCTGTTCGGGCAAGCCAACTTCGCGCTTGATCAGATCGTTCCGCCTCATATCGAAACGCTCGCCGCGCGCCTTCCGGGCGAGCCAGGCATCACGCTGCATAACTTCCTTAGAGAAAACACGCTGTTACCACTGTTCCAACCATTTTTGGGAAAACTGGAAAAAGGCGAGGAGCGCAATAACCTGATCAATCGCCTACCGCGCCGGGTCGTTGGCAAGCACGGCGATGCGCACCTGTGCATCCAGTGCGTGGTCGAAGCGGATGAGCGCTTCGGGTTTGGGTATTGGCACCGATCGCATCAGGCTCCAGGTGTCACTGCATGCTGGAAGCACGGTACTTTGCTGCTCAGCAGTTGCCCGGTGTGTAGTCTCCCGTTTCAACGGCGCCATCATCTGCTGGAAGTTCCGTGGCAGCCTTGTACGCACTGTGGGCATGAGCTTAATGGCGCCACCCCCGTCGTCCCAGCGTCTGCCATTGCTGTTAGCTATTCTGTCTTTGTACATGATCTCCTTCATGCAAATATGGCCCCGATCGTCCCCGATCTGCTCGCCCAGGTTTATCGTCAGCGCATTCAGCAAATCGGCTTTGTCTGGGGAAAACCGGTCAATGAAAAGCTAGCACCATCGGCGGCCAAGCCACCCAGGGCTACGTCGATGACTGCATTCACCGAAGCCTTCATCGAGTTCCTTGGAGCTGATTTCGTTGCACAGGTTGACCCAGCGTACGCAGCTGGTCGGACAACATTTTGGCTTCGTTTTTCAACCATTGACGGCGTCATGGATATGCCTGTACCCCGCCATCTTCTACTCGCCATGCGACTGTTCGGGACAGTCGCGCATTTCGTCGAGGCGATCAGGAGCGCTGGGCGTGAAGCACCGCCGAAGCGAGCCGCGAAGGGTCGCGTCGAGCCGCAAGCGAATGTCGAACTGCGCGATCAGTACCGCCAGCGCATCGCTCGTGAAATCAAAATCGAACCGGCGATCGTATTGGAAGGGCTCTGGCACAAGGCATACCGGCCGACAGCCTGGCTCGTCCAACACGACAAGCGCTGGCTTGACGCTGCTTTGTCCGGAACTCCCAGCGAAACGGCACCACGCGAGGTCACAGCCGATGAGCTGTTGCGCGACAAGCAATTCGCGGAGAAGGTCGAAGCGCAGGCAAGAGAATGGATCGCACAGAGCGGCAAGCCGCAACGCATCACGATCCAAAGATTGCTCGACTGCCTTCCGTTGAACTACAGCCTGTTGAAATCGCATCCTCAACGATTCCCCATGCTGTCCGAGAAAATCGGCCTCCTCAAGGAAACTTCCTGGTGCTTCAGTGCCAGACGCATTTTATGGGCGGTCGAAGAGGTTCAACGGCTCGGCCTCACGGTCGTGCCTGGGAACATATGCGCCAGGTCGTCAGTTTCCACCTATGCTATTCTGAAAATCTGTGAGTTTGCCCGATGGGATCTGGACGCGATGGCGCATCAACCGATCAATATACCCATTGAACTGGCGCGGGCCGGCATCGGTCTGACCTGGCAAGGTCCTCAAGCATCCGCATGGCGCGAGATCGGAGGACGAGCGTACGTCGCCATATCATCCCGGGCTGCCAATCAGCAAGCTAGCTTGCCCATCTACTCGGAGGGCATTCAGGCACGTCCAGAAGAATTGCCGGAGACGCCGGAAAATCTCACTCGATCGGAGAAGTCACATGCGCGCACGACGGTTTAAGACACAAGCCGATGTAGACCGGTACGTCGCTGACGGAAATGGGTTCGGAGAGGGCGACTCCTACAAGCCATGGCTGCGCGTGCAGGACGTTCCGTCGCGCGGCCGCTCGCGCAAGGTGCAAGGCATGAAGGTCAACCGTATTCATCAAGTCTTTTCGGACCTCGAATACCGCTACCTGACCGTGCTTGAGTTTTCCGAACGGGTCGTCGACATCCGCGAACAATATCCGCTGTTCCCGACGGAGGAGGCGCAGCAGATTGCGGCCCGGCTTGGCATCGCCTATCCGCGCTATCCAGCCACGACCGTCCCCTACGTGATGACAACCGATTTCCTTGTCACCTGCGTCGACGCGGCGGGCCAGAAGTACACGGCGGCGCGCACCTTGAAGTACAGCGATGAGCTGACAACCGACAAGAGCCTGCAACGCCGGCTGGAGAAGTTCGAGCTGGAACAGGCGCTATGGGCCAGCAAAGGCGTCACCGACTGGGGCATCGTCACGGAAGACATGCTCGGCCGGGCGCTGACGCGCAATCTCGAATGGCTTCGGCACGGCGGCATGCCGCAGCAAAGGCATCTGGCACAACCTGATGTCCAGCGGCTCTTCCTTGATCACCTGGCTTTCTTTGTCAGTGCCGACCGCACCTTGGCGTCGGTCATTCGAACGGTCGCCAACGCTATCCGTTTGCCCTACAGCGACGCGGTGATGCTGTTCAAGCATCTGGTATGGCAAAAAGCCATCGTATTCGACATCCAGGCTGTCGAGCTCCAGCTGTCCGGATCGTGCCTGTCCTTGACCTTCAGCGATCAATCCAGCAGCAGAAAGGCAGCGTGAAATGGACTTGAGCATTCGCATCAATAACGTCTTTCGACCGCATGAGGGAGCACCTTTTGATTCTCCCTGTAGGGTGATCTGGATCGACCCGGACACCGATGCAGTAGTGCTCATATCCATTGAAAAGACCCCTAAACAACCATGGATCTACGGACTGTCGTCATTGATCCAGCTGCTGCGCGAAGTACAGATTTCGCGCGTGGAGCTGACGGTGCCAGAATTCATGATGGCATTGGAAGAGGAAATTCCGCCGAAGTTCAAGGCGATGCGGGATGCAAGCTGGGAGCGTATCCGGCCTTTGCTGGAGCTGCGCCATGACGACAGCATCTTTCAGCCGCGCGCCATGGGTGCGCTGATTCAGGCGCACGCAGAGCGGATCAAGATCGAGCGCCGCACCATCTACAGGCTGCTTTACCGCTACTGGATGTTCGGCGCAATCCGCAACGCGCTCCTTCCGCAGTACAGCAACTCCGGCGCCAAGGGGAAGGACAGGACGTTTGACGGCCCCCACGGCAGGCCGCCGCGCGCCATCAGCACCGCTACAACGCACCGGGCAATAACGCTTTCCGAAGACGACAAGGCGCTCATTCGCATCGGCTACGCGCTTTACAGGGACAACAAGGTCAAAACGATCACGGACGCCTATACGCGCACCTTGCGGCGCTACTACTGCGAAGCGATCGCCACTCCTGACTTCCCTGAACCCGAACCCACGTTGAAGCCATTGCAAGAGCTGCCGACGCTGCGTCAGTTCGACTATTGGGGCAAGAAAGCGTTCGACGACATCACCGTCCTGCGCATGCGCAAGGGAGAGCGGAAATGGGCCAAGGACCACCGCGCGTTGCGCGGTCGTGCCGGCGATGGCATTTTTGGCCCCTGCCACCGGTTTGAAATCGATGCGACCATTGCCGATATCTACCTCGTAAGCCGATACAACCGCAATTGGATCATCGGACGGCCCGTTGTATATGTCGTGATCGATGTGTTCTCGCGCATGATTGCCGGCCTTTACGTCGGACTGGAAGGTCCCAGCTGGGAAGGCGCGCGCCAAGCCTTACTCAACGCATTCAGCGACAAGGCCGCTTTCTGTGCCGCCCATGGAATTTCGATAGAGCCTGACGATTGGCCTTGCGCACACCTACCGCAGGAGCTGTGTGCAGATCGGGGCGAAATGCTTGGCCTGGCCGCAGAGAGCATCGTCGCCGGTCTGGGCATTACCTTGGCGATCGCACCGCCTTACCGGCCAGACTGGAAGGCCATTGTGGAAAGCCGGTTCCGCCTGCTAAATCAGCTGTCCCAAGTTCATTGGACGCCAGGCGGCGTGGCCGAACGCATCAGGGAGCGCGGCGAACGCGACTACCGACTGGACGCCACCTTGGATTTGGGCGAGTTTACGCAAATTATGATCAAGAGCGTGCTTCATCACAATCACCACAGGGAACAACCTGAGCTGCTCAACCAGGACATGATCCGGACAGAAACTGCGCCAACGCCGCTGGCAATGTGGAACTGGGGCATCGACCATGGTTTCGGCACGCCGAACGAACAGGCGCGCGAGCTGGTCCACCTGCACCTGATGGCCAGATCGTCGGGGACGATTCAAGCTGGTGGCCTGTACTTCGAGGGCATGTACTACGTATGCGCAGCCGGCAGCGATGAAGCGCGATACAGCCGGGCCCGCGCCAAGGGCCGCGAAACAGTTGATGTCTGGTACCACCCCACAGACCCTGCGACAGTCTGGCTGCGTACTGCAGACAAAGCACTGACGCGCTATGTGTTGCGCGGTAGCGAAGAACGCTACATCGGCCATCGACTCGAAGAGATCCAGGACATGCTCGTCATGACAAAGCACACGCCGCCGGAACGCAAATACTCGGCCCTGGTGAGCAAGGTGCAGCTCGATGCGCACATACAAGCCACGATCGCCGGCGCCGCTGCGGATAAGCGGGACAGCGACATCCCGTCGACCAAGGCCGCCAAACTGGCTGACATACGGCTTAATCGAGCGGTGGAGCGTGTGAGCGAGCGCCTGCGGGCGGCCGGCGAGAGCACGCCTGACGATGCCTTGCCCTCATCGCCAGCGTCGACAAAACACATTGCCGAGAGCTTCGGTGAACGCAGCGGCGAGGTGATCAGCATCCTGAGCAGGCTCAGCAAAAAGAACAATGAATAATCTCGCCCACTACACGCAGTCTCCCATACCGGACTACGCCGGCAACCCCTTGATCGAAGCCTTGCCGCCAGTCCTGTCGGAAGCGGACGCCGCGCGCGCGATCGCCCACTTCCCGGCGGGCCCCGACAATGAGCGTTTCATTGGAAAGGAACTGCGCCTGCACTGCATCGACAGGCTCAAGACGCTGATACAGCCGCTACCGATCCATCTGGAACTGGAGAGCGCAGTATCATCCATTCTGCGCACCGGCTACGTCAGCAGGAATCCGGTCAATGCGACGACCTGGCGCCACTTGCATACGCTGTCGACCAATCGCCGCGATCTGGCGCTCTTCCACTCCTCGGCCTCCACCTTCAGCCTGGTGGGCCTGAGCGGCATCGGCAAGACGACGGCGCTCAACGCGGTGCTGAGCTTATACCCGCAGAAAATCGTCCATTGCCGCTATCACGGCAAGGAGTTCCTGCACACCCAGATCGTCTGGTTAAAGATCGAATGTCCTTTCGATGGCTCACTATCAGGCCTGTGCCATGCATTTTTCAAGGCGCTCGACAAGGCGCTGGATGATCCAGGCCGCCACTCGGCACGCTTCCGGAGCAAGGTTGGGATCATGGAAATGATTCACAGCATGGAACAGCTGGCCAGTACCTACTTCATTGGGGCACTGGTGATTGACGAGTTGCAGCACCTGAATGCCGCCAAGACCGGTGGCAAGGATAATATGCTCAATTTCTTCGTCAATCTGATCAACAGCATCGGCATACCCGTCGTGTTCGCCGGGACGAACTCCATGATTAATCTCTTTTCCGACGTGCTGCGCAATGCGCGGCGCGCCTGCGGGCAAGGGATGTATGACTTTCGCCAGCCAGCGCAATCGGATCCGGCTTGGAACATGCTGGTCGACGTCATCTGGGAATACCAGTGGGTCCAGAAGCCGGCGGCGCTGTCGCCAGCGCTGCGCGCGGTACTGTATGACCTCACTCAGGGCGTGACGGACTTCTTGGCGAAGTTGATGATCCTGGGCCAGCGCTATGCGATCCAGGCCAACATCGAAACATTGAACGAACAGGTATTCCGGCACATCGCCGATACGAAGCTGAAGCTGCTCAAGCCTGCGATCGCTGCGCTGCGAAGCGGTGACACGGCCGCGATGAAGAAATTCGAGGATCTTCTCCCGCCCGATGAGCAACTGGAGACGCTGATGAGGGACGAACCATCGATCTCGATCGGCCACCTCGCGGCGCTGCGCCTGAGCAAAACCACTCAAGTAGTTGCAGCTGTGCCGCCTGTGGTTCGCGCCGAAAAACAGACGCCGGCCGCCGCCAACCAGGTTTCCCGGCTTATCGCATCGAGCGACGATCCCGCCAAGGCTCTGGCTGAATATGGCTGGCTTGCCAGGGACATCTTCGAATTTTCGGATACCTACCGTACCGGCACCTAGCAAAGGCCGGGATATGGCTATTGCGAGGAGAAGCAATGTTCAGCGCGAAGCTTACACGCCGGCATGCGTTCTTTCCAGCGGCATTGCCTGATGAGACCTTGCACAGCCGGATATCCCGCTATCACAGGCTTTCAGGCAATCCGCAGGAGCGCCAGACCCTGGATGAGATATTCGGCACACATGTGCTGGTAGCGACCGCCAACCTTCCAAGTCACCTGAGCGCTCTTCTCGCAGCAATGCCCGAACATGCACAGCTGTCGATGGAGCAGCTGATTGATAGCGCGACTGTGCTCCCCTATTTCAGGCCATTTCTTCGCCCTGGGCAAGTGACACAATGCTGTCAAGCCATGGCCAGCCAGAACGCGTGCGGCATAAAAATTGGCATCGGCCTGGTTGCCAGCCGCATCGGGGCGCGTAACGCCTTTCGATACTGCCGCCGGTGTTGCGCCGAAGACGAGCAGCTGCATGGATCTGCGTACTGGCATCGCGCCCACAACCTTCCTGGGGTGCTGGTATGCCACCGGCACAAGGATTTGCTGATGGAACTCAGATCCAGCCTCGTTCATCTGCACAGGCATCGCCTGTTTCTACCGAACGACAGCTGGGTTGAGGAAGGAGCATCCGCAACCCGCGTGCCGGCGGCGTATCTGGAGGTGCTGTTTCGCCTGGCGGTGTCGAGCGCAAGCTTACTGGTGACGCCCATGCCGCCAATACCGGCGCCTTTGCTTCGATCCTTCTATCGCGAAAAGGCGGCCGGCCAAGGCTGGATCGATCACCGCGGCCGCATACAGAGCACTGCGGTCGTTCACGCTTCCGATCATTCCGCACTGGTCCGAGTCCCGGACGTCGATCTGAAATTCTGCGCACAACCTCATTGGATCTTCAAGCTGCTGCATAAGCATCGAACAGCCATGCACCCGCTGAAACACTTGGCCTTGCTGACGCTGCTCGGCATCGAAACGCGCGACCTTCACGCGTACTGGCAATCCAACAACGATCTTGCCGGCACCACTGCGGTAATGCCCAAGCGCTCGCCTGCAGGATACGTACCGACACCGTCGCAGCTCGATTGCAGGCGCGAGCGGTTTGTCGACCAGCTCAAGGAAATTGCACCGAGACGCACGCAGGATTACATGTGGCTCTACCGGCACGACTATCCATGGCTGAAGGGCGCGATCGCACAGCGCGCGCGCGCACCGAAACCAGCGATGCAAAAAGTGAAGTGGGGCGAGCGCGACCAGCTGCTTGCCGCCCAGATCCGCGATCATGCTGCTTTGCTTTATCAAACCGATGTCAGCACTCGGATCTCCGCAACGCTGTTGGCCAGGGCAACGGGCAAACAAGCGTTAATTGAGAAGTTTTTCGTGGAATTGCCACTCACGACCCGAACCATCCAGCTGTTGGAAGAAACCGTGGAGGCATTTCAGTGCCGTCGCATGGGTCGGATCGTGGACGAGAGCCACGCCAGAGGGGAAGTACTCCCCCGCTGGCGTATCCTGCGCATTGCCGGCTTGGCTCCGCCCCTGGCGCCTGCCGTGGAAGCGAAACTCACGGCACTTCTTAAATCTTCGCGATGTGGCGGTCGATCGCTCTAAGGGCCTGTTCGTTGCACTCGCTGTAGCGGTCGGTCAGATAGTCTGAACGCCCGCGCATCAACAGCGTCATCTTGAAAAGCTCCTCCATGACATCGACCACGCGGTCGTAGTAGCCCGATGGGCGCATGCGGCCTTCCTCATCGAATTCTTTGTAGGCCATCGGCACCAACGATTGATTCGGGATGGTGAACATGCACATCCAGCGCCCCAGCAAGCGCAGGGTGTTGACCACGTTGAACGACTGCGAGCCGCCGCACACTTGCATCACGGCCAAGGTGCGCCCCTGGCTCGGGCGCGTGGCGCCCTGTTCCAGGGGAATCCAGTCGATCTAGTTTTTCATCACTGCCGTCACCGTTCCATGACGCTCCGGGCTGCACCAGACCTGGCCCTCGGACCACAGCGACAGGGCGCGCAACTCGACCACCTTGGGATGGTCTTCGGGAAAATGATCGGGCGTGTGGATTCCCATTCAGCGCTATCGAGAAGGCCGGCGCGCGGATCGGCGTACCGCCAGCTTGGTGCCACGAAGACGTCTCGCCTGCGCAGCGCGAGACGCAATTTGGACAAAACGCAAAAGGTGTAAGCGTGAAAATCGATGGTATCGCTCTCGCGCAGCACATGACGCTGCTAAGGCTTGGTGATGATCTCACGCGGCGCGTCGTTGTCGGGCCTCTTCACCGTCATGTTGGCGCAAAGCCAGGCAAAGGCGGCGTTGAACGGCTCGCCAGCGGTATTCGCGCCAAAGTGAATGTGCTCGGCCAGCGCCGGCAGGAACCGGCGCACGGTCTTGTACTTAGCGTCCAGCTCCTGGTAGTCGAATCAGCTTGTTGACGTCGGCGAGGGCCAGCTCGAGCGCGTCCGGCGAAATCCGAGCGAACAACTGCTTGCGCAGCTCGGCATCCGGCACAGTGTCGTCCAGCAGCATTTGACACGCGCTGGCGAGGGTGGCCGCCGCCTCGACCAAGTCCTTGAGCGAGCGAAGGCGGGATTTCTTGTCCGCCTTCACGGCGTCACCGAAAAGCTCCCGAAGGATGACTTCGAGCACTTCCAAGGCGTCATCCTGTGCCGATGTTTCGAGGCAGAGCACAAACGCTACCAGGGTGGCCAGACGACGCAGCACCGGTAGGCGCAGGATCGCGCTGGCCTTGGTGGCGCCGGCAAACCGGGCAAGGGCCGCGACCCGCGTGGCTGGGATACGCGTGGTAGCCGGCAACCGGATGCCAAGCTCTCGAACGGCTTGAAGCCGCATCAGCGCCAAGCTCATTGATCGGCTGCTGGCCACCACCGGCCCGGTGCGCAGGCGGTCAAGCGAGAAATTGCGGCTGCAGCCAGAAGATACCAGGAGGCCTTCCAGGCACGTTTGCTGGTCGAAGTTGCCCCCCACTTCCAAGCGAGCGCCATAATCGCTCCTCGACCCGACTGCGTAGGCGCGCAACGTGCCGTTCGAGCGTCGTGCAGCCAGGCAGCAATACCTTGTGCGTCACGAGTCATGTTGTGGCGCGTTGGAAAAGCACACTCGGCTGGTCGGGACCGGTCCAGCACAAGGCATCGAGCCACCGCGTAAGACGGAAGGCGATCAGGGGTTCTGTGAACTCGACGTAACCATAGGACGCGCGAATTTCCGTTGCGTGCTGCCAGCGCTGCTCGCCGGCACTATAGGCACTTGCCTTGTCCGGCGCCTCGATGCCTAACTGCTTTGCCAGCGCCCACAGCACACGCTGGGGCACGTCAAGGGGTTTTTCCAGAAACGTGCCTAGGTAGCGCACCGTGCCGAGCTGAACGGCAAAACCAAACCGATTGTGCGCACCGCGCTTTTGTGCAATCAAAGCGTGGTCGGTGTCGTCCAAGTGAAAGTACCGGGCGAGATCATGAGGCGACGGTGGGCCGGCGTAGCGACCGTAGTTTTCGCACTGGTCGTTCGAAAGAAAGCTGACTGGCATAGGTCCGATCCACGCCCGTCTGGGGCAATGTTGAATTGCTAAATCTCCGCGACTTGTGCGTAAAAGATTCTCATCTGTCGCTGGTTAGGCTCGATGTCAGGGGAGCGGACTTGCAACATGCGGGCAGCTTACAACACTCCAATGGAGCTCGCAGATCACCCTTTGTCTGAGGTTTGCGTCAGATCGGAGGGACAAATGGAATCGTATATAATGGGGCCGGGTGCACACACTGCCGTGTGGAGCAGGAACAGCGTCGGTCGGGCCGCCACGCTGTCTGCTCATGCCCCTATGAAAACATCGAATACCGATCTGCTCATCGCTACTGCGCCCAATTGCTTGTTCCCCTTCGAAGATGGCCAAAGCCTTGTCGCGCCAGCGCATGCAGTCTGCCGGGCTACCAACCACACACATGTGTACTGTCGTCGAGACGGTGACCAAACCTCTGCGCAGCGACCAGTTACCCCTGTCCGGTAACCACTCTTCATCAGTTAATCGTTCAGATATGAAAGCAAAATGGCAGATATCAATCTAATCGCTGCAGTGCTGTTTGGACTAGCGCTCGCACACACCTTTGCAACCAAGACGTTTGAACGCCTGGCCGACCGTTTCCCGCAACATGCCGGACTGTTTCATTTTTTTGGTGAGGTAGAAGTCGTTTTCGGTCTGTGGGCACTCGTTCTGATCATTGCTATGGCATTCGTCGTCGGCGGTTCCGAAGCAATCAAGTACGCCGAATCGCGCACCTACACCGAACCGCTGTTCGTGTTCGTTATCATGGTCGTTGCCGCGTCCAAGCCAGTGCTAGAGACCATCAGAGCCCTCATATCGCTGCTGGCGCGACTGGTTCCGCTACGAACCGCAGTCGTTCGCGTTTGGCTTTGCCTGGCGCTAGTACCGCTCATCGGCTCCTTCATCACCGAACCTGCTGCAATGACACTGGCTGCGTTAATGCTGGGACCACTGATTTTCCGCCAGGACCAGGGCATGCCAGAGTGGCTAAAATATGGGGCCTTGGGCGTGTTGTTCGTTAACGTCTCGGTCGGCGGCACCCTTACCTCGTTTGCTGCCCCTCCCGTGCTCATGGTCGCGTCGACTTGGAACTGGGACAGCGCCTTCATGGCGACCAATTTCGGATGGAAGTCGGCCATTGCGGTCGTGATCAACGCGACGGTAGTGACCTTCATGCTTCGGCGGCACATCCGGGACGACAAGCCCGGTGCGCGGACCCCCGACCGAATTCCTTTTCTAGTGAGTGCCATACATCTCGCCTTTCTCGGGGCCGTCGTCGGCTTCGCCCATCATCCCGTTATTTTTATGGGACTGTTCATGTTCTTTATCGGCTTTACCAAGGCCTACGAGCAATACCAGAATCCCTTGATTCTGAAAGAGGGTTTGCTGGTTGGATTCTTCCTTGCTGGCCTTGTGGTCCTGGGCGGCATGCAACAGTGGTGGCTGCAACCGATCGTATCGAGCCTTGCGCCGACGGCCCTGTTCTTTGGTGCTACCGCACTTACTGCCATTACCGACAATGCCGCGCTCACCTATTTGGGATCGCTCATTTCTGGCATGAGCGATCAGGCCAAGTATATGCTGGTCGCCGGTGCCGTCGCCGGTGGTGGGCTTACAGTAATCGCCAATGCGCCAAATCCTGCCGGCGTATCCCTGTTGCGCGACGGTTTTAACGATGAGTCGATAGGTGTGGGTGGCCTGCTGCTGGGCGCTTTGGCTCCGACAGTGGTCGCCATGCTTGCGCTCTTTCTTCTTTAGGAGCGAGTTCGCGGCGGCCGTTACTTGGACCGGGCAGCGCTGTCCGTCTGCAGAAAAGTTTCAGCAGTGCCTTCATGGGCTTTTTGGGTTTCTCCATCACTGGGGAAACCAATTTTTTATCCGTTGGGGTAAATAGGGAAAAGGGGGAAATCGGTCGCTAAGCACATCGCTGCGATTGATATCACTCCAAATGTCAGATTGAGCTATACCCTAACCTGATGTCAGGTTGCGTTGGCTCTACAAGTCAGAATAGGGTCCGTAACGAAATATCTTGACACATGCACTGAACAGTCATAGAGTCTTTCCTGACACATTCTGTTAAGGAGACACGTTTTGCGAGGTCAGCGCATCGGTTATGTCCGGGTCAGCAGTTTCGACCAGAATTCAGAGCTTCAGCTCGATCAGGTCGAGGTGGATAAACTGTTTACTGACAAGGCATCTGGCAAAGACACACAGCGGCCAGCGCTGGATGCACTGTTATCATTCGCCCGCGAAGGCGATACCGTCGTAGTGCACAGCATGGACCGCCTGGCGCGCAACCTTGACGACCTGAGGCGACTAGTGCAAGCGCTGACCAAGCGTGGCATTCGTATTGAGTTTGTTAAAGAATCACTGAGCTTCACTGGTGACGATTCGCCGATGGCAAATCTACTGCTGTCGGTAATGGGAGCATTTGCAGAATTCGAGCGGGCGCTGATCCGAGAGCGGCAGAGAGAGGGGATCGCGCTGGCCAAGCAACGCGGCGCATATCGTGGCCGCAAAAAGGCGTTAGCTGACGACCAAGTTATCGAGCTGCGCCGCCGCGCTGGCTCCGGCGAACAAAAATCAACGCTCGCCCGTGAGTTCGGAATCAGCCGCGAGACCCTGTATCAATACCTCAGACTGTCGGCGCCGATCCTTGCTCCCGATTTTCGGGAAAGCGACAGTGATGGCTAAAATTATTCGCGGATTTATCAACCGGTTTAACTGTGCCCGTCAAGTTCACGCAGGCGCCAGTTTCTGCATGTATTGTGGCGTTGCACTACGGAAGAGCAGCTTCTTTCTTTACCGCTTAACCTCTAGTGATGAGACCCTGGATGTTTTGATCAGAGGACTAAACGATCATCATGTTAAGCAAGCGTATCTGCCTCGCTATCGACGGCAGGACTTGGTGGCCCAGCGGGTTCCTGACGATGCAGCATAACGATATTGCCACGAATCTTTTGCAGCGAATTTGTGCGCGACGCCGTCTCACCAAGAAAAAACGATGATACGACAAAGACTACTTCACCCAGCACGCATAGTCGCGCTCGCTTTTCTCACGGCGATCCTCATTGGAACTTTACTTCTGATGATGCCCTTTGCTCGACTCGCGCCTGGGTCAGCACCCTTCCTCACTGCACTCTTCACTTCAGTTTCAGCGGTATGTGTTACCGGACTTGCCGTCGTTGACACCGGTACATATTGGTCTTCTGCAGGTCAGGGCATCATTATGCTGCTCTTTCAAGTGGGCGGCTTTGGCATGATGACCGGCGCGACTCTGCTAGGTCTCATGGTGAATCGATCGCCTCGGCTGCGGCTGAAACTTATCACTCAAACAGAAACTCATTCGTTGGGACTAGGCGATGTGGCCAATGTCGCTAAGCTCGTGCTAACCGTGACAATTGCGTGTGAGCTGATTGTTGCGCTAGTTCTGACGTTACGGTTCCGTGTTGGTTACGGCCTCGAATGGCAACAGGCTGCATGGAGCGGACTGTTTCACTCAGTTTCGGCATTTAATAACGCCGGCTTCTCAATCCACGCCGACAGCGTCATGCGTTACGCCCCAGATGTGTTAGTACTCCTGCCGCTCATGTTGGCGATTTTTATCGGCGGCATAGGATTTCCAGTGCTGATGGACCTGCGCGACAAAACACGGTCGCCGCGCAGCTGGTCTCTGCATACAAAGCTGACGCTTGCAGTGACGGGCTTCCTCCTACTCGTGGGCTTCCTTGGCGTCCTATTTTTCGAATGGTCCAACGCAAGGACTCTTGGTTCAATGTCAGTACCTGATAAGGTTTTGTCGGCAGCGTTCACTTCGGTTGCGGCAAGGACTGCGGGATTCAATTCCATCGATTTCGCAGTGGCAAGTCGAGAAACATGGGCTCTACATTATCTGCTGATGTTCGTGGGAGCCGGCAGCGCCGGCACCGCCGGGGGCGTCAAGGTCGGCACGGTGGCGATTTTGTTTTTGCTGGTCATAGCAGAGATACGGGGTCAACCCGATAGCGAAGCGTTTGGTCGTCGAGTCGGCAGCCCAGCACAGCGTCAAGCGATTACTGTCCTGGTACTTGGTGGTGCAGTAGTAATCCTCGGAACTACTATATTGCTGTCTGTAAGCGATGCGTCGACCGACCGTATCATTTTTGAGGTGATTTCCGCTTTCGGTACGGTCGGCCTTTCGACAGGAATCACGGCCGATCTTCCTCCCGTGGGGCAATTTGTACTTGTTGTATTGATGTATTTAGGCCGCATAGGAACGATCACCTTAGCGACTTCACTCATACTTGGTGAACGGCGAATGCCGTATCGCTTTCCAGAGGAGCATCCAATTGTTGGGTAGAATTTTCACAGAGCAGTTTGCATTTTCCGCCAGCGACAGTGTTTTGGTTATAGGCTTAGGCCGGTTCGGCAGCGCTGTTGCCCAGTCGCTTGTCCGCCTAGGTCATGACGTCATGGGGGTCGACAACAATGGCGAGCGTGTACAAGTTTGGGCAGATAAGCTAACCCACGCAGTGCAGGCCGACTCAACCAAAGAAAGCGTCATGCTTCAGCTGGGCGCTGCTGACTTTTCACATGCTATCGTAGCAATTGGAGGCGACATTGCCGCTAGCCTCTTAACACTGATGGTACTGACTGAATTGGGGATCAAGGACATTTGGGTCAAGGCTCTCGACCACGACCACGGCCAGTTAGCAAAAAAGATGGGGGCCCACCATGTGGTGATGCCTGAGGCAGACATGGGCGAGCGAGTAGCCCATCTGGTTACAGGGCGGTTGATCGACTTTCTGGAATTCGATGACGGGTTTGCCATCGCGAAGATCCACGCCCCTGTCATGACTCACAACAAATCGCTCACCGAGTCACGAGTTCGTGAGCAGTTCGGGGTAACAATTGTCGGCGTTAAGCGAGCAAATACGGACTTTCAGCACGCTACCCCCGAGACATCCGTACAACCTGCTGATCTACTCATTGTTTCCGGTCCCACGCGCAAGATTGAGTTATTTGCTAGCGGCACCAAAGCAAAAAAATAGGCATGTAGTGATAAGCAGACCTGTTTCCTTGAGCGCAGTCTCATCTGGATGGACACTATCGAATGGTTAGCTCCCGTGGCGCAATCCAGTCGTTATAGGCTTAACCCGGTTTTCCGTTCCACTGCACCTTAAACCCCATTGCCGTCAGTGCGTCAGTGATGGTCATGGCAATGTCCAACGCATGCAAAGCTGGGGTGTCTTGCCCTCTGGTGCTCTGATCGAACTACAATCTTGTCCGTCTCTCACTCCGGCCAAGCTTGTTACTATGCTGAACTGCATACGCGAGAAGCACATCTTAGTCTGCATCGAATTCGATCCGATAGCGGCAGATCACGGCGGCATTGCGGGAATTTCCAGTTTGACTCGGTACTTATAGGAGAAGAAAGGCGTGGGAACAATTCGGCGGTTGGTACTCAAAAATTTCAAGCGTTTCAAGGCGCTGGAACTGGAATTCGATCCGGAGTTGAATATCCTAGTTGGCGGCAACGAAGCCGGAAAGAGTTCGGTGCTTCAGGCGATGGACATCGTGTTGAGCACCAGTCGCAGCAAGGTCGAGGTCATTGGGCTCGAAGCACTGTTCAACGCCGCCTGCATCGCCGAGTTCCTCGCTGGCGCCAGGAAAATCCTCGACCTGCCCGAACTGCTGATCGAGGTCTATTTCGATGACCTGCCGGGTCGCCACGACTTGGATGGCCGGAACAACAGCAAGGGCACCGACCACCTAGGCATCAAAATGGTTTGCAGGCCAGTCGACGAGTACACGAAGGAGATTCAGGCCATTCTGGCGGACCACAACGAGAACTTCCCTTTCGAGTACTACGGCGTACATTTCCTGACGTTCACGGACGAGGCTGTCTTTCCATACAAAAAGCCGCTGCGGCACCTGCTGATCGATAGCTCACTAATCAACAACGAGCACGCCACGCGCGAGTACACTCGCTCAATATATGCCGCGCATGCGAGCGTTGCCCAGCGCAACCTACACGGATTCGAGTACCGAAAAGCGAAGGCGAAGTTCAAAGACGACGTCTTCAAGACGATGAACGACGGGCTGGATGCCTACAAGTTCGGTGTCAGGACCAGCCCGAAGGCCAGCGTCGAGACCGACATTATCATCACCGAGGACGACATCCCAGTGGACAGCAAGGGCAAGGGCCGGCAGTGCTTTATCAAAACAGAGTTCGCTCTGCGCAACCGGGAACATGCGCTTCACGTGCTTCTGCTGGAGGAGCCGGAGAACCATCTCAGCCAGGTGCATATGCGCAAGCTGATTGAGCGAATCCGCGCCTCCGTCAAGAAGCAGCTCTTTGTTGCCACGCACAGCAGCTTCATTGCCACAAGGCTGAATCTCCGCAGAGTCCTGATTCTGAGCGAAGAGAACCCATCGCGACCGGCCAGCCTGAAGGATCTCAGTCCGGGAACCGCCGAGTTCTTCATGAAGGCACCGGACAACAACGTTCTGGAGCTAGCCTTGTGCAAAAAGGCGATCCTGGTCGAGGGCGACGCGGAATTCATCCTGATGGAGGCGCTCTACAAGATCAGCGCCCCTGGGTGCAGCCTGGATGCCGATGGTATTCATATGATCTCGGTCGATGGCACCAGCTTCAAGCGCTATCTCGAACTTGCCAAGCTGCTGGGCATCAAAGTAGCGGCGATCCGCGACAACGACAAGGACCATGCAACCATCTGCGTCGCGAACTACTCGGACCACGTGTCGGCATCCATCCAGGTCTTTGCTGACTCCGACAACGCCCGCCATACCTTCGAAGTCTGCATATACCAGGACAACCAAACCGCCTGCGAGGAGCTGTTCGCGGCGGGGCGCAAGACCCTGAGTGTTGAGGAATACATGCTGAAGAACAAGACCGACGCCGCGTTCGAGCTCCTGGAAAAGAAGGGCGCCGTGCTGGTAGCCCCTGGTTACATCCAGCAGGCGGTGGCATGGATAAGAACGTAATCTTTGCAGTCGCCGGGTCGGGCAAGACCACCCGCCTCGTCACTGCGATGGATGAGGCGCGGCGCTTCCTGCTGGTCACGTACACCGAAACCAACCACGACAACCTGCGCGCCAAGGTCATTGAGCGATTCGGCTACCTGCCGCCCAACATTTCGATCTACACCTACTTCAGGTTCCTGCACAGCTTCTGCTATCGGCCGTTCCTACGCTCTAAGAAGGACACACTCGGGATCACTTTTAGCGCTCCTGCCCGGTTTCCTGTCTACCCCTTGACCGATGACCGGCGCTACATGTCGCCCGGCCGCTGGCTCTATGCGAACCGTCTCGCCAAGTTCATCGAGCAGTCTGGCCTGATTGGTGCGGTGGTGGCCCGCATGGAAAAGTACTTCGACGTCTTCTTCGTCGACGAGGTACAGGATTTTGGCGGGCATGACTTCAACTTCCTGTTGGCCATCAGCGCGGCCCAGGTGAATATGAGCTTTGTCGGCGACTTTCACCAGCACACCTTCGACACGAGCCGTGACGGCAACGTCAATGTCAACCTGCATGAGAATTATTATGCCTACAAGAAGAAGTTCGAGCGGGCTCGGCTGAGGGTCGATACCGACAGCCTCAAGCGCAGCCGACGCTGCAGCAACAACGTCTGCGACTTCATCAGGGAGAAAATCGGCATCGACATTCAGGCGCATGACGAGCGGACCAGTATTGTGCGTTTCGAGGACGACCCGGCAGCAGTTGCGGCCCTCTACCGGGATCCGGGGACGGTCAAGCTGTTCTACAAGGAACACCAGAAGTACGGCTGCTTCTCCCAGAACTGGGGAGCGTCCAAGGGCATGGACAGCTATGATGACGTGTGCGTAGTGTTGAATCCTGGCAATGTGAAGGCTTGGAATGCCGGGAGCTTCCGGGACATCAACCCGGAGACGCGCAACAAACTATACGTCGCCTGTTCCCGCGCAAGAGGGAACTTGACATTCGTCCCCGAATCCCTGCTGAAGGGGTATAAGCAATACTGAGTACTGCCGCGCCGTAGATGAGGAGCCGACGTCTCGGGCGCAGCCGTCGTATTTATGGCATTGGCGCTCGCCGGCGAGGAATGTCCGACTACCCCGCCCGACTGGGCCTGCCGAATGGTGGATTTCAATGCACCTAGGACCGCCAGCGAGTAACGGCAGGTGGATAGGACCAGTTATTATTCGCAACATCGCCCCGGACGCCAGTTCATGGCCGAAAGCGGAAGTTCATTGCGGCGAGTGTAACTCAGCAAGAACTGGTGGGACGCGCTACTTCAGGCCCGGTAGTCGCAGTAATTTGCAAAACGTCGCATCTATTTACGAAACTCATAACATTGGTTCGAATTTGCATTTCATTAAGTGCCAGCGATACACCGCGTCTAGGCATAAAAAGCCCATGTGGCCAGGTCACGGCACACATGGACTTCGGCAAATGGCAAGCAGCCGAGGCCACTTGTGTCAAACTTTATTGTTTTGTGTCAGACTTTATTGTTTTGTGTCAGACTTTATTGTTTGTCCACATTTGAGTCAGCACGCCAGCTGCTTTTACTCCACCGTCACCGACTTAGCCAGATTACGCGGCTTG
The DNA here is from genome assembly GCF_030846505.1 of Massilia pseudoviolaceinigra. NCBI lineage: Bacteria > Pseudomonadati > Pseudomonadota > Betaproteobacteria > Burkholderiales > Oxalobacteraceae > Massilia > Massilia pseudoviolaceinigra. The sequence goes on from NZ_JAVCWL010000009.1 coordinate 26,199, forward strand.
TCCACGTCCGTGCCTTTGGCCAGCGCGGTGTGATACGCCAGCAATTGCAGCGCCACAACGTGCAGGATCGGGGACAGCAGGCCGTAGTGTTCCGGCAAACGAATCACATGCAAGCCATCGCCCGAGGTGATGCGCGAATCGACGTCGGCGAACACATACAGCTGGCCGCCGCGGGCGCGCACTTCCTGCATGTTCGATTTCAGCTTTTCCAGCAGCGCATCGTTCGGTGCGATCGTGACGACCGGCATTTCATCGGTCACCAGCGCCAGCGGGCCGTGCTTGAGTTCGCCAGCTGGATACGCTTCGGCGTGGATGTATGAAATTTCCTTGAGCTTCAAGGCACCTTCCAGAGCGATCGGATAGTGCATGCCGCGGCCCAGGAACAGCGCATTGTCCTTGCGCGCAAAATCGTCGGCCCAGGCGATGATCTGCGGTTCCAGCGCCAGCACTGCGGAAATGGCGACCGGCAGGTGACGCATTTCTTTCAGGTAGGTCGCTTCTTCCTCGTCGCTCAAACGGCCATTGACTTGCGCCAGGGTCAGGGTCAACAGGAACAGCGCAGCCAGCTGGGTGGTGAAGGCCTTGGTCGATGCCACGCCCACTTCTACGCCGGCGCGGGTGATGTACGACAGGGCGCATTCACGCACCATGGCGCTGGTCGCCACGTTGCAGATGGTCAGGGTGTGCACCATGCCCAGGCTGCGCGCATGCTTGAGCGCGGCCAGGGTGTCGGCCGTTTCGCCGCTTTGCGAAATCGTCACCACCAGGGTGTTCGGATGCGGCACGCTGTCGCGGTAGCGGTATTCGCTGGCGATCTCGACCTGGACCGGGACCTTGGCCACCGATTCCATCCAGTACTTGGCGGTCAGGCCCGAGTAGTAGCTGGTGCCGCAGGCCAAAATCAGCACGCGGTCGATCTGCTTGAAGACCTTGAAGGCATTGTCGCCGAACAGTTCCGGCATGATGCCGGTGACGCCTTCGAGCGTGTCGCCGATGACGCGCGGCTGCTCGAAGATCTCTTTCTGCATGTAGTGGCGGTACGGGCCCAGCTCGGCTGCGCCGGTGTGCGCGTGCACGGTCTTGACTTCGCGCTCGACCGCTTTGCCGTCGACGTCGACGATCCAGACCTTGGACAGTTGCAGGTCGACCACGTCGCCTTCTTCCAGGTAGATGATCTGGTCGGTGGTACCGGCCAGCGCCATGGCGTCGGAGGCGACGAAGTTCTCGCCCTGGCCGATGCCGACGATCAGCGGCGAACCCTGGCGCGCGGCAACAACGCGGTGCGGTTCTTCGCGGCTGAACACGGCAATGGCGTAGGCGCCATGCAGGCGCTTGACGGCCAGCTGGACGGTCTCGAACAGGTCGCCGCTATACATGTGGTCGACCAGGTGGGCGATGACTTCGGTATCGGTCTGGCTCTGGAACACGTAGCCGAGCGCGGTCAGTTCGGCGCGCAGCTCGTCGTGGTTTTCGATGATGCCGTTGTGGACCAGCGCGATGCGGGCGTTCTCTTCGGTTGGCGAAAAGTGCGGGTGCGCATTGTGCGATGCCGGCGCGCCGTGCGTGGCCCAGCGGGTGTGGGCGATGCCGGTGAAGCCTTGCAGGCCGACGCCGGCGATCTGGGTTTCCAGATCGGCCACGCGCGAGGTGCTGCGCGAACGCACCAGCTTGCCGTCGACGTGCAGCGCGACGCCGCACGAGTCGTAGCCACGGTACTCAAGCCGCTTCAAGCCCTCGACCAGGATGGGGGTGATGTTGCGTTGTGCTACTGCTCCGACGATACCGCACATGATGACCTCGATCTGAAAATTAATGAATGCGCAGATCGTAGTTGAGCTACTATGAAATATGCTTTCTAATTTGATATTTTATCGCATGATTATTTCATCACTCACGCAGTATGAATTTATATTTCATTTATCGACAATATTCTTTTCTGATCGCTAAAACTCATGACCGCCAATGATCTAGACGACGTCGACCGTCGCATTTTGAATATCCTTCAGCTTGACGCATCGCATACCAATGCGGAGCTGGCCGAGCTGGTCCACGTGTCGCCGCCGACCTGCCTGCGCCGGGTGAAGTACATGACCGAGGGCGGCGTCATCGAGCGCCAGGTGGCGATCGTGGCGCCGGAAAAGGTGGGCGCACGCCTGACCGCCATCGTCGAGATCACGCTCGATGTGCAGGCCGCCGAGCGCATGGACGAGTTCGAGCAGCATGTGGCGGCCGAAGCGGCCGTGCTGCAATGCTACCGGGTCGCCCCGGGGCCCGATTTCGTGCTCATCGTCCAGGTGGCCGACATGCCCGCCTACCACGCGCTGGCGCACCGCCTGTTCGCCACGCGCACCAATGTGCGCAATGTGAAAGCCTATTTCTCTACCTTTCGCAGCAAGTTCGAGACCCGCATCGCCGTCTGATTATTGCATTTGAGCAATCTCAACGGCGGCCCGCCGGAAACAGGTTCTACTCGAAGCTGCTGCGCGTCCTGGTGGACGCCGGACGAGACGAGGCGGGAGGTGGAGCGATGAATGACATCCTGGAACATGCTGGGCCGGCGCCCCAGCCGCATGGCGACCTGGTGCGCCTGACGGGCGTGCACAAGTATTATGGCGGCGGGCTGGCCGCCGTGCATGCGCTCGATGGCGTCAACCTGCAGGTGGGCATGGCGGAAATGGTGGCCATTTGCGGTCCCGCGGGGAGCGGCAAGACTACCTTGCTGAACCTGATCGGCATGCTCGAATATGCCAACGAAGGCAGTGTCGTGATCGCCAACCTGCTGATCGCCCGCCTGCCGGAACAGGCGCGCGCCGACTTGCGCAACGAAATGATGGGCTTCGTGTTCCAGGCGTTCACGCTGATTCCGGTGCTGACCGCACGCGAAAACGTGCTCTTGCCGCTGATGTTGCGCGGCCGCCTGGAACACAAGGAATTGCAGGCAGCCCATGCCCGCGCGGACGAGCTTTTAGGCCAGCTTGGCCTGGCGACCCACGCCAACACCTACCCGCCGCGGCTCGACGCCAGCCAGAGCCAGCGCGTGGCGATTGCGCGGGCGCTGCTGGCCAAGCCGCGCCTGGTGCTGGCCGACGAGCCCACCTCGCGCCTGGACAGCGCCTGCATCCGCCTGGTGATGGATTTGTTCACCCAGCAGCAGCACGAATACGGCACCGCCTTCATCATCTCGACCCCCGACCAGCGCCAGTTCAGCCGCGTCACACGCACGCTGCAGCTGCACGACGGGCGGCTGCACGCCGTGCTGGCCGATGCCGGCCGCGAGCCTTTCCGGGTCAAGCTATGAGCCCGTACCGCCTGGCCCTGCGCACCCTGATGCTGGGACGCACCCGCAGCGTGCTGGCGATCGTGCTGATCGGGGCGAGCCTGTGCGTGCTCGACCTATTTGCGGGCAATATCGCAAGCACCCGCGCCGGCATCGAGTACCAGGCCGTGATCGGCGAACGGATGGGCCACCTGACCGTTATTCCGGCCCCTTCCGCGGGCGAGCCACGCCTGTTCGGTCCGGAGGAAGCGGAGCGCGCGCGAGCCGTGCTGGCGCGCGTGAAGGGCATCGCGCTGGTGGTGCCGGAAATCAGCGTGGCGGGGATTGCCGCCACGGCCGAGCGCTCGGCCACGTTTGGCGGGCAGGGCATGCGCGTGCCCGATGAATCGGTGGTGCCGGGCCTGCAAGGCTCGCCGGGCAAGCTGCAGCCCGGCGTGAGCAATGGCATTGCCATCAGCCAGGCCAAGGCCCGTGCGCTCGCCTTGCGCGTCGGCAGCCCGCTGACGCTGACCGCGGCAGTGGCTGACGCGGCGCCCAGGCACGTCATGGCCCAGGTGGTCGATGTGTACGCGCTGCCCGGCCGCGACGACAACGTCCGCTCGCTGCTGATGCCGCTGGAACTGGCGCAGGACTTGCTCAATACCGACCGCAGCGAGCGCTTCGTGGTGTTCCTGTCCGACCCGGACCAGCTGGAACAGCAGCGCACGGTGGTGATGGCGGCGCTGCGCAAGGCGGGGGTGGGCGCCGAGGTGCGCACCTGGCAGGAATTGTCGCAAGCCTACATGCGCGCGCGCAGTGCGTCCGACCTGGCGTTCGACAGCATTGCCGGCATGGTGTTCGCGGTCATTGCGGCGACCATTGCCGCCACCATGTCGATCAATGCGCTGGAGCGGCGCCGTGAAGTGGCGACCTTGCGCGCGCTGGGCATGCGCAGCCATTCGGTGTTCCTGATGCTGGTGACCGAAGCGCTGGGCATGGCGGTGGCGGGCGTGGCTGTCAGCCTGGTGGCGAGCGGGGTCATTGCGTGGATCATCAACAGGGTGACTGTCCAGGAGGATACGCAGCGCGCCTTTGCGCTGCCGATGCCGGTGGAGCTCGATGTGAACCGGATGATGATGGCGGTGGTGACGGTGCTGGCGGTGGCCCTGATGGCGGCGCTGGTGCCGGCGTTCAAGGCGGCACGCGGGAATATCGCGTCGGCGCTGGCGGCGTGAGCACGCAATGCCGCGCTCACACCGCATGACCGACATCATCGCCTGCCCCGATACCGCCTGCGCCGCGCCAGGGCGCCCGGCGCGGGGGTGACGTTGTTAAAGCCCAGGCCACAACCTTGCGTCATGCCTGAGCTGGTTCACCTTACTTCTTGACCTTCACCGGACGCGTCCAGTTCTCGATGGTCACCTGCCTGGTGCGCGAGATGGTCAGCTTGCCGGCTGGCGCATCCTTGGACAGCGTGGTACCGGCGCCCAGGGTCGCACCCTTGCCGACGGTAACCGGCGCGATCAGCTGGCTGTCGCTGCCGATAAATGCATCATCCTCGATCACGGTGCGGAACTTGTTGGCGCCGTCGTAATTGCAGGTGATCGTCCCCGCGCCGATATTGACGCGCGAACCGACCGTGGCATCGCCCACATAGGCCAGATGGTTGGCCTTGCTGTGCGCCGCGATCTGGCTGTTCTTGATTTCGACAAAGTTACCGATGTGGACATCTTCAGCCAGCTCGGTACCCGGACGCAAGCGCGCATACGGCCCAATGACCGACTTGGCACCCACCACCGCATCTTCAATATGACAGAACGGTTTGATATTGGTTCCCGCGGCGATGCGTGCGTTGACCAGCACATTGTGCGCGCCCACGCTCACGCCGTCGCCCAGTTCCACGCGGCCTTCGAACACGCAGCCGACGTCGATGGTCACATCGCGTCCGCAAATCAGTTCGCCACGCACATCGATGCGGGCCGGGTCGAGCAGGGTCACGCCTTTTTCCAGCAGCGCGTTGGCAATATTGAGCTGGTGACGGCGCTCCAGCTCCGCGAGCTGCACCTTGCTGTTGACACCGGCGACTTCCCATTCGGCCGACGGGTTGGCCGACACGACCGGCACGCCGTCCAGCACCGCCTGCGCCACGATATCGGTCAGGTAATACTCGCCCTGCGCGTTATTGTTCGACAGGGAACCTAACCACTTCTTCAGGTGACGGGTCGGCGCGACCATGATGCCGCTGTTAATTTCGCAGATGGCGCGTTCGGCTTCGCTGGCATCCTTTTCCTCGACGATGCGGGTAATCGTGCCGCCTTCGCGCACGATGCGGCCCAGGCCGAACGGATTGGCCTGCACCACGGTCAGGATACCGAGCTTGTCGGTGCCGGCGGCGTCGACCAGGCGCTTGAGCGAGGCCACGGCGGTGAGCGGCACGTCGCCGTACAGGATCAGGGTCGGGACATCTTCATCGAGCTGGGGCACGGCCTGGCTGACCGCATGACCGGTGCCGAGCTGCGGTTCTTGCAGGGCGGTATCGATGGCGGCATGGCCCGTGCTGTCCTGGCGTTTGAGCATCTCGGGCACCGCTGCGCCGCCGTGCCCGTAAATAACGCATAATTTGCTCGGTGCAAGTGCCCTTGCCGTATCGATCACATGCTGCAGGAGGGGTTTGCCCGCCAGCGGGTGCAGCACTTTCGGCAGCGCAGATTGCATACGCTTTCCCATTCCAGCGGCAAGTATCACTACGTTCATAAGCGTTCGTTCAAAAAGAGTTAATAAATGAAAAAGTTTAACACGCAGGAACCATTTTCCCAGCGCTTTCGCGTTCTTTGCCTCGTGGCCATGGTGGCCGTACTGACCGCCTGCAGCGGCATCAAACTGGCCTACAACCAGGGCGACACCTTGCTGTACTGGTGGCTGGACGCCTATGTCGACCTCGATTCGGAGCAGGCGCCGGAGGTCAAGCAGGATATCAAGGAGCTGTTCAAATGGCATCGCCAGACCCAGTTGAAGGACTATATTCACATCCTCACTAATGCCCAGCGCCAACTCGCAGGCAACCTGAGCAAGGCCGACCTGGATGCCGATTACCGCGACATCATTGCGCGCACCGAATTGCTGGCGCAAAAGGCCTTGCCGGAACTGACCGACCTGGCGCTGTCGATCAAGCCGGAGCAGCTCGCTCACATTGAAAAGAAGTTCGACAAGAACAACGAGACCTTCCGCAAAAAGTTCATCCGTGGCAGCGTCGAGGATATGCAGGAGAAGCGTTTCAAGAAATCGATGGAACAGTTCGACCTGTGGTTCGGCGACTTCAGCAGGGATCAGGAAGCCATTCTGCGCAAGGCATCGGACGCGCGTCCGCTGAACAACCAGATCTGGCTTGACGACCGTATCCGGCGCCAGCAAAGGATCCTGACGGTGCTGCGCAAGATCGACAAGGAAAATCTGGGCAAGGAAGCCGCGGCGCCGCTGGTGCAAGGCTTGATCAAGGATATGCTGGCGCGCGGGTCGGAGAACAAGCAATTTTTCGATACCTCCACCGACGGCACGATGCAGATGATCCTGACCGCGGTGAAAATTGCCACGCCGGAGCAGAAGGCCCATGCGCAGAAACGCATGCAGGGATGGATCAGCGACTTCAACACCCTGGCTGCCGAAACCAAGTAAGCCAACCCGCGTTACCCTGGCACCCGCCCAAGCCGACACGGCCCCCGGCGGGTGCCGGTTCCCCCGCCGCCGCCCTGCAACGCATCACACCCCCCGTGATATAGTGCGCCGGATCAGCAATTCCCCCTCGTCGCCATGCAAAAGAAACCCGCCAAAGTCCCGGTGCACCGTCCGCCGCCTCCGAAACAAGTCCGCATCATCGGCGGCGCCTGGAAGCGCTCGACGCTGCCCGTGCTCGACGCGCTCGGCCTGCGTCCCACCCCGGACCGGGTGCGCGAAACGGTGTTTAACTGGATTAACCACCTGTGGGATGCCAACTGGGCCGGGGCCGATGTGCTCGACCTGTTCGCCGGCAGCGGCGCCCTCGGTTTCGAGGCAGCCAGCCGCGGCGCCCGCTCGGTGACCATGATCGACAGCCACACGCCGGTGGTGCGCCAGCTCGGCGACGTGAAGATCAAGCTCAAGGCCGACAACGTCCAGGTTGCCCGCGGCGATGCCTTGGCCAGCGCGCAAAACATGGCGCTGCGCGGCCAGCGCTTCCAGCTGGTCTTCCTCGATCCGCCCTACCAGCAAAACCTGCTCGAGCGCAGCCTGCCGCTGACCGCGGGCCTGCTCGCCGGAGACGGCCTGGTGTATGCCGAATCCGGCGCGCCGCTGCCATTCGAACCGGAAGACGGCAGCGCCGTGCCCGACTGGCTCGCGCCATGGGAAGCGGTGCGTAACGACAAGGCCGGCATCGTGTTCTATTACCTGCTCAAGCTGCGCAAAACGGCTGTGTAAACACGATCGGCCAGCGGTTTGTTCGGTCGCGATCATCCCCGCCGTATGCCGCCGCGGGGACCGCGCATAAATTTCAGGCATAATGCGCGTTCTATATTGGTGCATCTCTAGGGAGCCGCAATGGTTGTAGCCGTTTATCCAGGAACCTTTGACCCGCTAACGCGTGGCCATGAGGATTTGGTGCGCCGTGCGTCCGGGCTGTTCGACAGCCTGATCGTGGGCGTAGCCGACAGCAAGAACAAACGCCCGTTTTTCTCGCTGGACGAACGCCTGGAAATTGCCAACGAGGTGCTGGGCCATTATCCGAACGTGCGGGTCGAGAGTTTTTCGGGCCTGCTCAAGGATTTCGTGCGCAAGCATGACGCCCGCGTCATCGTGCGCGGCTTGCGCGCCGTGTCGGACTTCGAATACGAGTTCCAGATGGCGGGCATGAACCGCTACCTGCTGCCGGACGTCGAAACGCTGTTCCTGACACCGTCCGACCAGTATCAGTTCATCTCGGGCACCATCGTGCGCGAAATCGCGATGCTGGGCGGCGATGTCTCCAAGTTCGTGTTTCCATCGGTCGACCGCTGGCTGCAGAAGAAGATCGCCACCATGGCGCCGCCTTCCGAATAAAAAGCTGAGCAATCATGGCCTTACTGATTACCGACGACTGCATCAACTGCGACGTGTGCGAGCCCGAGTGCCCGAACGACGCCATCTACATGGGCGCCGAGATCTACGAGATCGACCCCAACAAGTGCACGGAATGCGTCGGTCACTTCGATGAACCGCAATGCCAGCAGGTGTGCCCGGTCAGTTGCATTCCATTTAACCCGGCCTGGCGTGAAACGCCGGAACAGTTGCGCGCCAAGTACGAGCGCCTGACCGCAGGCAAGGATGCCCCGGCATCGCCACTCCCCTGAACAAAAGGGTCTGACGCAGCGGTGGGCAGCAGTCCCGCCAGGCTTACTGCAGTCATTTCAAGTTGTCTTATCAACTTATAAATTCATGTGCCTTTCGAGCCACAGATTTGTCTTGAAATCATCATAAAACCTGCATAAAATGCCTCTACGGCAATTTTTTTAAGAAATACAATGGTATATTTACCTAGTCCATTAGTTCGCCTACATTAAATTTTCCTCGCAGCGCACATTCCGGCAGCATCTCGACCGTACGTAAAGACTATAATACCCGCCGCGTAAATACGATGGCGCTATGGCCTTGTCCACCGTCGTGCCGGCTGCTGCGTTGAAGGAAGATGCTGGCGTGCCGGTCGACTTACTTGATGCCGGCAAGCCGCAGGCCGGCAGGAGCGTTTTTCATGCGGAACAAAAATAGATTAACCACTGGAGACACCATGATCGCAATGAACAGATTCACTTTCAAAGGCTTGCTGGCAGGTATTGTCCTCGCTTGCGCCTTCGGCCAGGGTGCCTCCGCGGCGGAGATCAGCGGCGTCAAGCTGGAAGACACCATCAAGATCGCCGGCAAGGATCTTAAGCTCAATGGCTACGGGATGCGCCAGAAATTCGTGGCCAAGGTGTATGTCACCGCGCTGTACCTGCCGGAAAAGAGCAAATCGTTCCCTGAGATCATGAAAATGGATGGCCCGCGCCGCGTCAGCCTCGTGCTGATGCGCGACTTGACGTCGGATGATTTCGGCGACGCGTTCATGAACGGCCTGAACAACAACCTCAATAACGATGAGAAATCCAAGATCGTTTCGCAGATCAGCAAATTCGGCGAAATGTTCGGCCTGCTGCAAGTATTGAAGAAGGGCGATGTCCTGCACCTGGACTGGATTCCCGGCACCGGTACCCAATGCGAGTTCAATGGCAAGAAGATCGGCGAAGTCGTACCCGACATGTTGTTCTACAACGCGATCTTGCGCATCTGGATGGGCGAGCGTCCGGTCGATGCCGGCTTGAAGACAGCCTTGCTCTCGGGGAAATAAAATCCCTGATCAATAAAAAGGCGGCGCCGGAATATTCCAGGCGCCGCTTTTTTTTTGTGCAGCCGCCTTCGCGACTGGCTGACGATCAGGAACGGGCGGCCATGGCGCGCAGTTCGGCGGTGAGGCTGGCGTTGCCGGAAGAAGAATTCGTCATCCGTTGCAGCAGTTTGGCGTTGCGCATGTTGCGGCGGGCGTCCACCTGGTCCTTGCTCAGGCGTGGATTCACCACCAGCACCAGCGCGCGGAAGATGCCAACCAGCAAAGGCTTGAAGAACAGGGCGACCGCGGCGATCGCCAGCACCAGGCCGACGCTGCGCAGCAGCGGCATCAGCGAGAAGGCGGTGTCGCCCGTGGTTTGCAGCAAAATAGACATGATGTTGAAATCGCAGTAGCAGTTGTTATGTATCAACTATAGTGCAACGCAACATATAAATCCAATTCCAAAATCCCATATCAATTATATTAATGGTGAATGGATTGCGGTATGATACCTAATCGCCAACTTTTCTGAATCGCCATGAGCTTTCTGACGCTGGACCTGAACCTGCTGCGTGTGTTCGACGCGGTGATGACCGAGCAAAACCTGACGCGCGCGGCCGGCCATCTGGCCATGACGCAACCGGCGGTATCGAACGCGATCAAGCGCTTGCGCGAGAGTCTGGGCGACGAATTGCTCATCCGCACAGCCTACGGCGTCAAGCCGACCCCGCGCGCCGAGTCGCTGTGGCCGGCCGTGCGCCAGGCCCTGGCCGGGCTGGAAGCGGCTGTTACCCCGGAAACCTTCGACGTATCCAAGGCGCACGCGACCTTCCGCATGGCGATGGCGGACGCCACGGCGGCGTTCTGGCTGCCTTCGCTGATGCGTTCGATCGAGAGCGAGGCCCCGGGCGTGAATGTGCGCATGGTGCCGCTGACGACGCGCGAACCGCGGCCGATGCTGCTGCGCGGCGACATCGACCTGGCGGTGGGTTTTTTCCCTGGCGTGGCCGCGCAGTTGTCGAGCGACACCAGTTCACCGATCCGCCATGAGCGGCTGTATTCGGGGCATTACGTGTGCGTGATGCGCAAGAATCACCCGCTGGCCAAGGTGGAACTGGGGATGGAAAATTACTGCGCGGCGAATCACCTGCTGGTCAGCTTTTCCGGGCGCGCGCATGGATTGGTCGACGAAGCGCTGGCGCAGCTGGGACGCGAGCGGCGCATTTTGCTGACGGTGAACCAGTTCTTCACGGCGGGGCGGGTGGTGGCCAATTCGGATTTGATAACCGTGCTGCCGAAGCACCTGATCGCCTCGACCGGGATGACCGATGCGCTGGTGTGGCGCGAGCTGCCGTTCAGTTTGCCGGCCGTACACCTCGATATGCTCTGGCACGAACGCGACGCCCGCAGCCCCGCGCATAAATGGCTGCGCAAGCATTTGGAGGGGATGAATACGACGAACTTGAGAGGGGTGGCGAATAGCGATTGAGTCGAGTCGGCGCGGGAACGACGGTAGCAGGTGTCAGGATCGATACCTACTTGGCCGCCGACCGATAACCAACCCGGAACCCGCCCCAGTGCTTCCCATCCACATAAATCGGCACCGACAAGTCGTGCATGACTTCCCCCGTATCGCGCTTGTACGTCTGCAGCAAAAACGGCTTGGTATTCGATCCGCAGCGCGATCCGGTGCGGTCGTCGAAAATCCGCTTGGTGCGGTTGTTCACGATATCCACATCGTAATCGCCCGTGAGCGGCTGCGAGAACTTCTTGTTGTGGGTCGGGAAGTAGCCATTATTATCCACCGCACCCGCATAGGCCAGCTGCGGCATGCTCGCCAATAACCCCTCCTGCAAGGCCGGCAGCACGCGGTCGGTAAACGCATCGAAGCGCGTATTGTGCTTGGGTGGATCGGTATTCGGAATGGCCTTGTAACGACGGTCGAACAGCGCCTCATGGGTGATCTGGCTCGCTTTGAGCGCCGCGCTGAACAACTGTCCTACCTCGGCCGCTGCCTGCTGCGCCGCCATACGGATCGCATCATGCGATGTCGCGAGCATGGACTCCCCCATGGCCCCGGCAATCGATTCCGCCTTTTCGGCCAGCGCCATCGCCGAGCCTGTCGCGCGCGGCAACTCCGCATTGGTCGACAGCATGCTGTCGCGGATCTGCGTCAGCGCGCCGGAAATGCCGCGCGTCGTTTCCACGTGCGTGCGCGCCGCCCCCGCAATCTGCCCGATTTCCGATTCCGATAAGCCTGAGGAGCGTTCGATATTGCCCAGGAAACCGTGAACCCGCTCCACATTGCCAGCCGCATCGTTCACCAACGTGGCCAGCGAGGCCATGCCCACGCTCGCCGTTGCCGCCTGTTCATTAATCGCCCGCACCATCATGCTGATTTCGCCGGCCGCCTCACGGGTGCGGTGCGCCAGTTGCCGCACTTCACCGGCCACGACCGCAAACCCGCGCCCGTGTTCGCCGGCGCGCGCCGCTTCGATCGCGGCATTGAGCGCCAGCAGGTTGGTGCGTGCGGAAATTTCGGTAATAACGTCGGTAAAACCGGTGATGGCTTTCGACTTTTCCTGCAGCGCGCTCATGGTGCTGGCCGCCTGCTGGGCGTCGACGCGGGCGCTGCTGATGCGCCTGAGCCCTTCAGCCACCTCGGCGCGTCCGGCCATGCTTTCGCTGCGCACTTCGGCCGCCACCTTGGCGGCGCGCTCGGCATTGATGGCGATTTGCTCGGTTGTGTGCGCCACGTCTTCGGCGCTGGCGACGATGCCGAGGGCGGTCTGCACGTCTTTCTCGATCTTTTTCTTGACCGAGTCGACAAAATACGAGGTTTCGGCGGCGCCGATCATGATGTCGTCGATCGAGTGACCGACAACGGCGATAAACTGCTGGCTATGGTGGCCATCGCCGTTCTTTTGCAGGAGGAGGAAGAGTCCAAGGCTGACCACGCCCGAGATGGCAGCCGCGGGCACGGGCCCCAGCGCCGGACCGGCGGCCAGGCCGAGCAGGAAAACAGCGAGGACGCCGCCGGCGGCAGCGCCGCAGCAGCCGAGCGCGAGCCGTCCCGACTTCGATTGAAGTAGCTTCATGTGTTCCTTTGGCCGCCGCTGGCGCCCCTAGTACAGCTGAGAATCCCGGTATTCGAGATTCATAACCTACAGCATAAGCAAAGGAAGCTCAACGCATTTGCAAGGCAATGTGTCCAAAGAAAAACATTTCCACCAAGTGCTTATTTGATCGGCAGTTTAGTGGTATTTTTCACTTCTTCCATGACGGCGTAGGTATGGGTTTCGCGCACACCTTTCTGGAGCAAGGTTTTGCCAAGGAATTCGCGGTACGCCGCCATATCCTTGACCCGCGCCTTGACCAGATAGTCGAAGCCGCCGGCCACCATGTGGCATTCGAGCACCTCAGGGATGATTTGTACGCTATTCTTGAAGGCATCGAAGACTTCGGGCGTCGTGCGGTCGAGCACGACTTCGATGAAAACGAGCAAGGAAACGTCGAGCAACTGGGGATTGAGCTGGGCCGTGTAGCCCATGATGTAGCCCGATTCGTGCAGTTTGCGCACCCGTTCCAGGCAAGCCGCCGGCGACAGGTTCACCCGCGCCGCGAGTTCCACGTTGCTGATCCGGCCGTCGCTTTGTAGTTCCGACAGAATTTTCTTGCTAATCTTGTCCAGCATTCGAGATCTCCGCAATAAATTTTATTTGGTGAAATTGTCTCACCAAAAACTATCTATTGCTAGTCTTCTGTAATACCAGAATTAATCCAGAAGATTTCACTCTACAATCGAATCATCTTTTCGCGCACTTCCAGCGTGGCTAGCCTTCACGGAAAAGCCGCGCCGGAGGTGCGCGGTGTCGTCTTTCCGATTCGTTCAATCCTAGTAAAAGAGTTCTCAATGCAAACTGCCGCTGCTTCGGCCACCCCCTTCGTTCCCTTCTCCGCGCTGCTGGCCGAAATCAAACCGGACCAGACGCCGCTGCGCGCCGCCATCACCGCCGCTTACCGGCGCGATGAAGCAGAGGCCGTTGCCTGGCTGCTGGGGCAGGGCAACAAAGCTCATCCGGATGCGCACACGCTGGCGCACCGCCTGGTCTCGGCCGTGCGCGAAAAACGCACGCGTTCGTCCGGCGTCGATGCGCTGATGCATGAATTCTCGCTGTCTTCCGAAGAAGGCGTCGCACTGATGTGTTTGGCTGAAGCGCTGCTGCGCATTCCCGACAGCCAGACCGCCGACCGCCTCATTGCCGACAAGATCAGCAAGGGCGACTGGCGCAAGCACCTGGGCGAATCGCCTTCGCTGTTTGTCAACGCCGCCACCTGGGGTTTGCTCATTACCGGCAAGCTGGTCGGCACCAGCAGCGAAACCGGACTCGGTTCCGCCCTGACCAAACTGATCGGCAAAGGCGGCGAGCCGCTGATCCGCAAGGGCGTGGATTTGGCGATGCGCATGCTGGGCAACCAGTTCGTGACCGGCCAGACCATCGGCGAAGCGATCAAGAACAGCCGCGAGAACGAGCAGCGCGGCTACCGCTATTCCTACGACATGCTGGGAGAAGCGGCCCTGACCGAAGTGGATGCGAAGAACTATTACGCCTCGTACGAAACGGCGATCCATGCAATCGGCAAGGCATCGAACGGGCGCGGCATCAAGGATGGTCCGGGCATTTCGGTCAAGCTGTCGGCCCTGCATCCGCGTTACAGCCGCGCGCAGCATATGCGCATGATGAGCGAATTGCTGCCGCGCGTGCGCAGCCTGGTATTGCTGGCCAAGCAGTACAACATCGGCATCAATATCGATGCAGAAGAAGCCGACCGCCTGGAAATTTCGCTCGACATGATGGAAGCGATGGCGTTCGATCCGGAACTGGCCGGTTTCGAGGGTATCGGCTTCGTGGTGCAGGCATATCAGAAGCGCTGCCCGTTCGTGATCGATTACCTGATCGACCTGGCACGCCGCAGCGGCCGCAAATTCATGGTGCGGCTGGTCAAAGGCGCATATTGGGATGCTGAAATCAAGCGCGCGCAAGTCGACGGCATGCCCGGTTATCCGGTCTATACGCGCAAGGTGTACACCGACGTGTCATACCTGACCTGCGCCAAAAAACTGCTCGGCGCAAGCAGCCTGTTGTACCCGCAATTTGCGACCCACAATGCGCACAGTCTGTCGGTGATCTACACCTGGGCGCAGCAGGACGGCATCACCGATTACGAATTCCAGTGCCTGCATGGCATGGGCGAAACGCTGTACGACCAGGTCGTCGGCAAAGCCAATCTGGATAAGCCGTGCCGCATTTATGCGCCGGTCGGTTCGCACGAAACGCTGCTCGCCTACCTGGTGCGCCGCTTGCTGGAAAACGGCGCCAATTCCTCGTTCGTGAACCAGATCGTCGATGAAAAAGTACAGATCGAATCGCTCATCGCCGATCCGTTCGAGGCATCGCGCGCGCAGGGCGGTGCGCCGCATCCGGGCATTGCCTTGCCGCTTGCCCTGTTCAATGCGGAACGCAAGAATTCGGCCGGCCTCGACCTGACCAACGAAGATGTGCTGCGCAATATCGGCACCGCACTGGCACAGCCGCGCAATTACCACGCCGCGCCATTGATCGACGGCCCCGTGGTTGCCGGCGCGCCCGCGTCGATTCGCAATCCGGCGCTGCATGCCGACGTGGTCGGGCAGGTCAGCGACGCCAGTAGCGCCGACGTGGAAACGGCGCTGCACAGCGCCAGCAATTACGCCATGGACTGGCAAACCACGGGGCCGACGGAGCGTGCAACGATGCTCTCGCGCGTGGCCGATCTGTTTGAAGAAAACTACCCGGAACTGATGGCGCTGGCCATTCGCGAAGCCGGCAAATCGCTGCCGAATGCGATTGCCGAAATCCGCGAAGCGGTCGATTTCCTGCGCTATTACGCGGCCCAGGTGCACGGTACGCAGCATGTGCTGGCACTCGGTCCGGTCACCTGTATCAGCCCGTGGAATTTCCCGCTCGCGATCTTTACCGGCCAGGTGGCGGCGGCGCTTGCCGCTGGCAACGTGGTGCTGGCAAAACCGGCGGAACAAACACCGCTGATCGCTTATCGCGCGGTGCAGCTGTTCCATGAAGCGGGGATTCCAAAAGCGGCCCTGCAATTCTTGCCGGGCCGCGGCGAAGTGGTCGGCGCCGGCCTGACCGCCGATTCACGCGTCAAGGGCGTGATTTTTACCGGCTCCACCGAAGTGGCGCAACTGATCAACCGCACCCTGGCGGCGCGCTCGGTCAAGGAATCCTGCGATATTCCGCTGATCGCCGAAACGGGCGGCCAGAATGCGCTGATCGTCGATTCGTCGGCCTTGCCGGAACAAGTGGTGCAGGATGTGATGACGTCGGCCTTCGATAGTGCCGGCCAGCGTTGCTCCGCCTTGCGCGTATTGTTCCTGCAACAGGAAATCGCCGATAAAACCATCAAGATGCTCAAGGGCGCGATGCAGGAATTGCGCGTGGGCGTGCCGGATCGCCTGGCGACCGATATCGGTCCCGTGATCGATGCGGAAGCACAGCAAAACCTGCTGCGCCATATCGAGCGCATGAAGCCGACAGCCAAAAACCATTTTGCGCTGGAATTACCGGCGGCAGTGGCGGCGCAAGGCACCTTCGTGGCTCCGACCGTGCTCGAAATCGGCTCCTTGTCCGAGCTCAAGCACGAGGTATTCGGCCCGGTCTTGCACATCATCCGTTATCGCCGCGCCGATTTGCCGAAGCTGATCGATTCGATCAACGCCACCGGTTTCGGCCTCACGCTCGGCGTGCATTCGCGCATCGATGAAACGATCGATTTCATTACCTCGCGCGCGCATGTCGGCAATATCTACGTGAACCGCAATATCGTCGGCGCCGTTGTCGGCGTGCAGCCGTTCGGCGGCGAAGGCCAGTCCGGAACCGGCCCGAAAGCGGGCGGTCCGCTGTACCTCAAGCGCCTGCAGCGCGCCGCGCCGGCGCTGCTGCAACATGAACGCCTGGCCACGCCGGGCCTGGATGCCTTGCTGGTGTGGGCCAAGGCCCACGGCCACGGCCACGTGGTCACCCTGGCCGAAGAATACATGCGCACCACGCTCGCCGGCACCAACCTGAGCCTGCCTGGTCCGACAGGCGAACGCAACGACTTGTCGTTTGTCCCGCGCGGCGCCATTCTGTGTGCGGCGGCAACGCCTGGCGTGTTGCTCAATCAATTGGCGGCTTGCCTGGCAACGGGGAATCAGGCGATTGTGCTGGCGCGGGCGAAGGAAGTCATTCCCGAAGGTTTGCCGCCGGAAGTGGCGGACCGCATCACCTTTGTGAGCGGGGCCGATACGGCGGAATGCCAGTTTCAGATTGCCTTGGTGGAAGCGTCGCTGGCGGCCGAATTGTGGCCGGTGCTGGCAAGCCGCCAGGGAGCGATTGTCGGCGTGATCGATACCTCGGAAGAAGGTGCGATTGCGCTGTGGCGCATGGTGGCCGAGCGCGCACTGTGCGTCAATACCACTGCGGCTGGCGGAAACGCAAGCCTGATGACCTTAGGTCTGTAATGATTCAAATATAAAACTACCCCTTGGAGGATGACATGATTGTAGGCGTTCCAAAAGAGATCAAGAATCACGAATACCGGGTAGGCCTGACACCGCCGAGCGTGCGCGAATTAAGCTCGCGCGGGCACCAGGTACTGGTTCAGAAAAATGCGGGCGCTGAAATCGGGTTATCCGATGAGCAGTACGTCGCCGCCGGTGCGAGCATTGTCGACGACGCGAAAGAGATTTTCGCGCGCGCCGACATGATCGTCAAAGTCAAGGAACCGCAGCCGGTCGAATGCGCGATGCTGCGCGACGGCCAGATTCTGTACACCTATCTGCACCTGGCGCCGGATCCGGATCAGACCACGGCACTGGTGAAATCGGGCGCCATCTGCATTGCATACGAAACCATCACCGGCGCCGGCGGCGGTTTGCCGCTGCTCGCTCCCATGAGCGAAGTGGCGGGGCGCATGGCCATCCAGGCCGGCGCCGCCCATCTCGAAAAATCCAAAGGCGGCATGGGATTGCTGCTCGGCGGCGTACCGGGCGTGGCAGCCGGCCATGTGGTGATTATCGGAGCGGGCGTGGTGGGTACCAATGCGCTGCAAATGGCGGTGGGTACCGGCGCGCGGGTGACGGTGCTCGACAAAAGCATCGACCGCCTGCGCCAGCTCGATCTGGTATTCGGCAACCGGATTTCGACCCAGTATTCGAATGCCCAGTCGATCGAGGAAGCGGTGCTGTCGGCCGACCTGGTGATCGGCGGCGTGCTGGTGCCAGGTGCCGCGGCGCCCAAGCTGGTCACACGCGCGATGATTTCGAAGATGAAGGCGGGCGCGGTGGTGGTCGATGTGGCGATCGACCAGGGCGGCTGTTTTGAAACTTCGCATGCGACCACGCACGCCGATCCGACCTATATCGTCGACGGCGTGGTGCATTACTGCGTGGCCAACATGCCGGGTGCGGTGGCGCGCACGTCGACCTTCGCATTGAATAACGCGACGATCGGCCATGCGGTGGCGCTGGCGGAAAAGGGCTGGAAAAAAGCCCTGGCCGACGACGCGCATCTGAAAAACGGCCTGAATGTCTGCAAAGGCAAAATCACCTACGCGGCGATTGCCCAGGCACTCGGTTACGACTACACCCCGGCCGACTCCCTGCTGGGTTGATTCGGCCGGCTTTTCAGGTCGGCGCAGAAACGCGTGACGATATGAAAAGCATAACGGGAGGCGACTGATTTCACGAAGCGCATGAAATCGGTCGCCGCCTCTTCATTCGCGTTATCCGAAATCGTCCGGATCACCGCAAACGGGATGCCCAGTTCGAAACACACCTGGGCCACTGCCGCTCCTTCCATTTCCACCGCCAGCAAGCCTGGCAGCGATCCGTTCAACTGCGCCAGGTGCGCGCGTTTGCTGATGAACTGATCGCCGCTGGCAATCAGGCCGCGGTGCACCCGTGGCCGTTCCAGGCCGAATTCGCTGCGTTCGGCGCCATCGATGACGGTTTCAAAATCCTTGTCGAGGAATTCGAGCGCGGCACTGGCGACGCGCTGGCTCATGTGCAAATCCGACTGAAAATGCGACAAGCCGGTCAGCGGCACCTCAAAGCGCGGAAACAGGGGACTGGCATCCATGTCGTACTGGACCAGCGATTCGGCCACCACGATATCGCCCACCTTCACGCCAGCATCTCCGGCGCCGGCAACGCCGGTGAACAGGATGTGGGTAACTCCGTACTTTTCCACAAGCGTTGTCGCGGTCATGGCAGCGGCAACCTTGCCAATCCGCGACAGGACGCACACAGCGTCGATGCCAGCGACTTGTCCTGATGCGTAGTTGCGCATGCCATGGATGAGCGTGGCGGGGCCTTGCATGGCTTCCACGAGCCCTTCCTGCTCTTCGTGCAAAGCGCTAATGATGCCTAAACGTATGTTTTTGCCTGAATTCATGCTTTGCAGAACCTTTTTGGTGAACGTGCATGTGGGTAAGTCGCGAGTTTTCCACAAGGATAAACAGTTCTACGTGCACTGCAAGCTTCGGAAGGCGCGCAGAAGGCCGCCAGCGTCGATTTCTGCAGACAGTCCCGCCTTGCGGTCCACTACCTCTTCCATGGCCTTGGCGGTGCCTTCAGGAGCTTCTCAGTGCATTGCCGGTTCTGGGTTTTTACCAGGATGTGCTCGTAAACGCTTGTTTTTCAGGGTTTTTGGGCTTTTGGAGGATTTTGCTGTGGATGACTACGAGGTTATGCACCGCTTTGCCGGGGTTTAGGGTTTTATATAAGTAGTATGTATACAAATTTAGTAGTGATAGTAAACGGCGGTTTTTATGTGGATAAGTCCGGTTTTATCAACAGGATCAGTAGTTTACGCATCGAAAAAGTCGCTGGAAAAGACCTGTATCTTCAACGGATGACTGTTGGACAAAAATTTGCCTGTGAACAAAGTCCACGGTTTTGCACATCTCATCCTGTGGATATCCATCGACTTATCCACATGTGCTGCCAGTCAGACGAGCCGTTTGCGGCTTTTTTTTCGTCTTCAGAAAAGTGACCGGCAGGTTTTTGTGGCCGATTCTTTTTTTTTGGAAACTTTCACTTTTTGTTAAGCAAAGAAAATTTTTTTGGATTTCAGGGGTCCCGGGTTTTTGGTTTTCGTTTTTCAAAGGTCTTGATGGTTTACCTAAAAAGGTTAAATATAGATTTAGTAGTAGTTGTTAACAGGTGCGTTTTTCTGTGGATAATGGCAAAAACCTGTACGAAATCATGAGCTTGCGAGAGGTATAAGTCGGTGATGAGCTCTGTATCCGGCTGGTACCAATCTGGGACAAATTTTGGCCTGTGAATAAAGTCGCGTTTATCCACAAACGGTGCCTGTGGATATCAATAGGCTTATCCACAGGTCCCTGCGAACGTTGAGGGAGGTGGTATGGAGCTGCACGCATTGTTTAAGTTTCCAATTTTGCAAGGGCCGATGGCTGGCGGCGCCAGTCGGGCCGAATTGGTGGCCGCGGTATCGAATTCAGGCGGCCTCGGTTGCATGGCGGGATCGTTGATGTCACCCGCAGCCTTGCGCGACGAGGTGGGCCGGATCAGAGCGATGACCGATCAGCCGTTTTTGCTGAATTTTTTTGTTCTCCAGACACCAACACCCAGTGCGGAAGAGGTGAACGCCGCCGTTGAACTGCTGCGCCCGGTCTGGGAAAGCCTCGGCTGGGATAAATTACCGATACCATCGCAGTGGTGCCAGGATTTCGATGCACAGTTCGATACCTTGATCGAACTGCGTCCTGCGGCAGCCAGTTTTACGTTCGGCATCCTGACGCCAATCCAGGTCGAGCGTCTGCACGATGCGGGGATCTACGTCATGGGCACGGTCACCACGGTGGATGAAGCATTGGCTTGGGAAAACGTCGGCGCTGACGCTGTGATTGCATCGGGAGTCGAGTCGGGCGGCCATCGTGGGACTTTCCTTGGTCCGCAAGAAGATGCCACCCTGGGTGGAAAAGCACTCTGGCCCCAGGTTGCGCAGGCCGTCAAGATTCCGATGATTGCCGCCGGCGGCATCATGGCCGGGGTCGATATCGCCGAAGCGCTGTCACTGGGCGCGCAGGCAGTGCAAATGGGCAGCGCGTTTCTTGTGACCGACGAATCCGGCATCCACCCCGCCTATAAACAGCGGCTGATCGCGGCGCGCGACACCCCCACCCGCCTGACCCGCGCCTTCAGCGGCCGCTACGCACGCGGTCTGGAAAACACCTTCATGCGCAAGATGGAAAGTGTCGAGAAGCAAGTTCCAGCGTATCCTGTCCAAAACGCATTGACCACGGGCATACGCGCAGCCGCTGCCGAACGGGGCGACACCGAACTGATGTCGCTCTGGGCGGGTGCCGAAATCCGCCGGGCGCGGCCGATGCCGGTAGCGAAACTGATGCAAATGCTGGTGGCCGAGATGCGTACAACATAAAAACGAGACGAGGAGCAGCATTTGGAATCGGCAGGAGAATACGACTACATCATTGTCGGCGGCGGCACCGCCGGCTGCGTACTGGCCAACCGCCTGACCCGGCGCCGCGAGACCAATGTGCTGCTGATCGAGGCGGGCGGGCGCGACGACTATGTCTGGATCCACATTCCGGTCGGCTATCTGCACTGCATCGGGAACCCGCGCACCGACTGGCTGTACAAGACGGAACCCGACGCCGGCCTGAACGGCCGCTCGCTGATTTACCCGCGCGGCAAAGTCCTTGGCGGCAGTTCCTCGATCAACGGCATGATCTACATGCGCGGCCAGTCGCAGGATTACGATCGTTGGGCCGAACTGACTGGCGATGCTGGCTGGAGCTGGGACAAGGTTTTGCCGCTGTTCAAAAAGAGCGAGGATTATCACGGCGGTGCCAGCGAACTGCATGGCGCCGGCGGCGAGTGGCGGGTCGAGAAGCAACGCCTGTCGTGGCAATTGCTCGACGCGTTTCGCGATGCCGCGGAACAAACCGGCATCCGTAAAATCGAGGATTTCAACGGGGGCGATAACGACGGTTGCAACTATTTCGATGTCAACCAGAAGCGCGGCATCCGCTGGAACACGGCCAAGGCTTTCCTCAAGCCGGCCGCCAAGCGCGCCAACCTGACCATCATGACGGGTTGTCACGTGGAACGATTGATCATCGAAGATACAGAACAGGGCAAAGTGTGCCGCGGCGTCGAATTTACCGGCGGCGGCACGGCGTTCACGGCGGCCGCGGTCCGTGAAACTGTGCTGACCGCCGGCGCGGTCGGTTCACCGCAGATTTTGCAACTGTCGGGCATCGGGCCGGCGGCGCTGCTGCGCGACGCGGGCGTGGCGGTGCATGTCGATGCACCCGGGGTTGGGGATAACTTGCAGGATCATTTGCAGCTGCGAATGATCTACAAAGTCAGCAATGCGCGCACCCTGAACACCACGGCCGCAAGCTGGTTCGGCAAGATGAAGATCGGCATCGAATACGCGATGTTCCAGAGCGGGCCGATGTCGATGGCGCCGTCGCAACTGGGCGCGTTTGCCAGGTCCGATCCGGGCCAGGCCACGCCCAACCTGCAATATCACGTGCAGCCTTTGTCGCTGGAAAAATTCGGCGATCCCTTGCACCCGTTTCCCGCGTTCACGGCAAGCGTGTGCAACCTGCGGCCGACATCGCGCGGGCATGTGCGCATCGCCTCCGGCGATTCCTACGCCGCGCCGAAAATCACGCCAAATTACCTGAGTACGGAGCAAGACCGCAAAACCGCGGCCGCCGCGCTGACATTGACGCGCAAAATCGTGTCCGCGCCGGCGCTGGCGCGCTATGCGCCACAGGAATTCAAACCGGGCATCACGTTTCGCACGGAAGAAGAACTGGCCGAAGCCGCCGGCCAGATCGGCACGACGATTTTCCATCCGGTCGGTACCTGCAAAATGGGCAGGGCAGGGGACCCGATGGCCGTCGTCGACAGTGAACTGCGCGTGAACGGCGTGCACAAATTGCGGGTGGTCGACGCGTCTGTCATGCCGCTGATCACCTCGGGCAATACCAACAGCCCGACCATCATGATTGCCGAACGCGCGGCCCTGCTCATCGCCCAAGCGGCCAAATAAGCGCTCCAGGCAGACCCCAAAACTGCCGCAAAGTTGCACTTCCATGTCGCTTGCCTGATAGGCATCAGAGCTGGCGGCATGGTAGTTATACTGTATTGTGAGCAAAATCCAATCTGTGTATAGTCGAACAAAAAAGTTTTCAAAGCGGTATGAAAATAAACCGGAGACACAATGACAGATGTCATATTGGAAACAATGAACCTGACCAAAGAGTTCAAGGGCTTTACCGCGGTCAATGATGTTAACCTTACCGTCCAGCGTGGCCACATCCACGCGCTGATCGGTCCCAACGGCGCCGGCAAGACCACCTGCTTCAATCTGCTGACCAAATTCCTGGTACCCACGTCGGGCCAGATCCTGTTCAACGGAAAAGATATCACCGCCGCTCACCCGGCCCAGATCGCGCGCATGGGAATCATCCGCTCGTTCCAGATTTCCGCCGTGTTTCCGCACCTGACCGTGCTGCAGAATGTGCGCATCGGCCTGCAGCGCGAGCTGGGTACCTCCTTCCATTTCTGGCGCAGCGAACGGTCGCTCTCGCTCCTGAACGAGCGCGCCATGGAGTTGCTGGCCGAAGTCGACCTGACCGAATTCGCCGATACGGTCACGGTCGACATGCCGTATGGACGCAAGCGCGCGCTTGAAATCGCCACCACCCTGGCGATGAAGCCCGAGCTGATGCTGCTCGACGAGCCGACCCAAGGCATGGGACATGAGGACGTGCATCGCGTCACCGAGCTGATCAAAAAGGTCTCGGCCGGCCGCACGATCCTGATGGTGGAACACAATATGAACGTGGTGTCCGGCATCTGCGACAAAATTACCGTGCTGCAGCGCGGCGCCCTGCTGGCCGAAGGCAGCTATGCCGAAGTGTCGACCAATGCGCAGGTGATGGAAGCCTACATGGGCACGACCAGCACCGAACTCGAAGGAGCGCACTGATGACCGCGGCGCTCGAAATTTCGCATCTGCAAGCCTGGTACGGCGAATCGCACATCCTCCACAACGTCAACTTGCTGGTCAACAAGGGTGAAGTCGTCACCCTGCTGGGCCGCAACGGCGCCGGGCGCACGACCACCTTGCGCGCGATCATGGGCTTGACCGGCGCGCGCACCGGGTCGATCAAGGTGAACGGGGTTGAGGCCATCGGCCTGCCGACGCACAAGATTGCCCACCTGGGCATCGGGTATTGCCCGGAAGAGCGCGGGATTTTTTCCTCGCTGTCGACCGAAGAAAACCTGATGCTGCCGCCGCAGCTCGCCGGCGGCGACGCCGGCATGTCGGTGGCCGAGATTTATGAGATGTTCCCGAATTTGCTGGAACGAAGAAACAGCCCGGGCACCCGCCTGTCCGGCGGCGAGCAACAGATGCTGGCCGTGGCGCGCATCTTGCGCACCGGTGCGCGCCTGTTGCTGCTCGATGAAATTTCCGAAGGCCTGGCGCCGGTGATCGTGCAAGGACTCGCGCGCATGATTACCACGCTCAAGGCCAAGGGCTACACCATCGTCATGGTGGAACAGAATTTCCGCTTCGCCGCACCGCTGGCGGACCGGTTTTACGTGGTGGAGCACGGTCAGATTGTCGAGACCTTTGCTTCCTCGGAACTGAGCGCCAAGATGCCGGTTCTCACCGAGCTGCTGGGCGTATAGCAGGATAGCGACAGCCCAATAGCAGGACCATACTTACATTCCCAATGGAGACAACATGAAACGTAACATCATTGCTTTAGCCGCAAGCGCAGCCTGCCTCGGATTCGCCTTGCCAGCCCAGGCGCAAGTGTCGAACGACACCATCAAGATCGGCATGCTGACCGATGTGTCCGGTGTGTACGCCGACGTTGACGGGGCCGGCGGCGCGGAAGCGGTCAAGATGGCGATTGCCGACCTGGGCGGCACTATCAACGGCAAGAAGATCGAATTCGTTTTCGCCGACCACCAGAACAAGGCCGATATCGCCGCCAGCAAGGCGCGCGAATGGTTTGACCAGCAGGGTGTCGACATGCTGATCGGCGGCACCAATTCGGGCGCCAATCTGGCCATGGCCAAGATCGCCGCCGAGAAGAAAAAAGTCTTCATTTCGATCGGCGCCGGCACGGCCCGCCTGACCAATGAAGAATGTTCGCCGTTCACCGTGCACTACGCCTACGACACGGTGGCCTTGGCACGTGGAACAGGTGGCGCGATTGTGAAGCAGGGCGGCAAGAACTGGTATTTCCTGACCGCCGATTATGCCTTCGGCCAATCGCTTGAAAAAGATACGACCGAGGTGATCAAGGCGGCCGGCGGCACGGTGGCGGGCACGTCAAAGCACCCGCTGTCGGCGTCGGATTTCTCGTCCTTCCTGATCAAGGCGCAGGGCTCGAAGGCGCAGATCCTGGGCCTGGCCAATGCCGGTGGCGACATGATCAATGCGGTCAAGGCGGCCAACGAGTTTGGTGTGGGCAAGTCGATGAAGCTGGCGGGTTTGCTGGTGTTTATCAATGACATCCACACCCTGGGATTGAACATGACCCAGGGCATGTATTTGACCGATGGCTGGTATTGGGATCAGAGCCCGGAAAGCCGGGCCTGGTCGAAGCGCTATTTCGCCAAGATGAAGAAGTCGCCGTCGATGCTGCAAGCGGCAGATTACTCGGCCGCGACCAACTATCTGAACGCGGTCAAGGCGATCGGAACCGACGACAGCGAGAAAGTCATGGCGCAGTTGAAGAAGACCAAGATCAACGATATGTTCACCAAGGGCGGCGAGATCCGTCCGGATGGCCGCATGGTGCACGATATGTACCTGATGGAAGTGAAGAAGCCGGCGGAGTCGAAATATCCGTGGGATTACTACAAGGTCGCCGCAACGATTCCGGGCGCGCAGGCCTATACGACCAAGGCGGAGACGAAGTGCGCGTTGTGGAAGTAAGTTAGGTCGCTTTCGAAAATTTCCCGTCGTTCCCGCCTGCGCGGGGAACGACGGCAACTTTTTGCGCATACTCATCTCCCCCGGCCCGCCGGTCCCATTTTATGAACTGAGATGCCATGGAAATATTCGGCGTTCCCCTGCAGGCAATGGTCAGCCAGCTTTTGCTCGGCCTGGTCAACGGCTCCTTCTACGCCATGCTGTCGCTTGGCCTGGCCGTCATCTTCGGCCTGCTTAATGTCATCAACTTCTCCCACGGCGCCCTCTACATGATGGGCGCCTTCGCCGCCTACATCGGCGTGACCACCTTCGGCCTGAGCTACTGGGCGATGCTGGCGCTGGCGCCCCTGCTGGTCGGCGTGTTCGGCATCATCGTCGAAAAATCGATGCTGCGCTGGCTCTACAAGCTTGACCACCTGTACGGCCTGCTGCTCACCTTCGGCATCACCTTGCTGCTCGAAGGCGTGTTCCGCTCCTTCTTCGGCAACTCCGGCCAGTCCGTCGAAGTTCCGGCGCTGCTGCAGGGGCGCACCGACCTGGGCTTCATGGAATTGCCCAACTACCGCCTGTGGGTCGTGTTCGCCTCCCTTACCGTGTGCCTGCTGACCTGGTTCGTCATCGAAAAGACCAAGCTCGGTGCTTACCTGCGCGCCGGAACCGAGAACCCGAAGCTGGTCGAAGCCTTCGGCATCAACGTGCCGCTGATGGTCACGCTGACCTACGGCTTCGGCGTCGCCCTGGCGGGCTTCGCCGGGGTGCTGGCGGCGCCGATCATCAACGTCACGCCACTGATGGGTTCCAACCTGATCATCGTCGTGTTCGCCGTTGTGGTGATCGGGGGCATGGGGTCGATCATGGGTTCCATCATTACCGGCCTCGGCCTTGGCGTGATCGAGGGGCTGACCCGCGTCTTCTATCCGGAAGGCTCGGAAGTGGTGGTGTTCGTGGTCATGGTCATCGTCCTGTTGCTCCGTCCCGCCGGTTTGTTCGGCAAAGAAAAGTAACCGAGAACTGGAGCCATTGATGAACAAGAACATCGCTTACGGCGTCGCGCTGGTCATTGCGCTGGCGGCGCCTTTTATCGGCTATCCCGTGTTCCTGATGAAGTTGCTGTGCTTCGGGCTGTTCGCCTGCGCCTTCAACTTGCTGATCGGTTACACGGGCCTGCTGTCCTTCGGTCATGCCGCTTTCTTCGGCTCGGCCGGCTACGTGACCGGGCACGCGCTGACGGCACTCGGCTTGCCGACCGAAGTCGGCATCCTGCTCGGCGTGGCTGCCAGCGCGCTGGTCGGCCTGGTGATGGGTGCGCTGGCGATTCGCCGACAAGGCATTTACTTTTCCATGATCACGCTGGCGCTGGCGCAGATGGTGTATTTCGCGGCACTGCGCGCGCCCTTCACGCATGGCGAGGATGGTTTGCAGGGAGTTCCACGTGGGAAGCTGTTCGGCGTAATCGATTTGAGCAACGA
Organism: Massilia pseudoviolaceinigra; assembly: GCF_030846505.1. NCBI lineage: Bacteria > Pseudomonadati > Pseudomonadota > Betaproteobacteria > Burkholderiales > Oxalobacteraceae > Massilia > Massilia pseudoviolaceinigra. The sequence continues at coordinate 53,355 of NZ_JAVCWL010000009.1, forward strand.
CCTGACCTTGTACTTCGTGGTGCTGGCCATTGCGGTGGCGGGCTTTGCGCTGATCGTGCGTACGGTGCACTCGCCGTTCGGCCAGGTGCTCAAGGCGATCAAGGAAAACGAGCCGCGCGCCATTTCGCTCGGCTACGACGTCGACAAGTACAAGCTGGTGGCCTTCGTGCTGTCGGCCTCGCTGGCGGGCCTTGCTGGCGCCACCAAGACGCTGGTGCTGGGCTTCGAGACGCTCACCGACGTGCACTGGGCCATGTCCGGCCTGGTGATCCTGATGACGCTTGTGGGCGGCATGGGGACGCTGTCGGGGCCGATCATCGGCGCCTTCATCATCATCACGCTGGAAAACAAGCTGGGCGATATCGGCACCTTCCTGGCGACCCACACCGGCGTCGAGTGGTTCAATACGCTGGGCGAATCGGTCGGCATGGTGACCGGGCTGATTTTCATCCTCTGCGTGCTGCTGTTCCGGCGCGGTATTGTCGGTGAGATCGGCGCCGCGCTGGCGGCCTCCGGCATTCGTAAAAAATCCGTATGATTGCTTAAAATGCACGGTTGCGGGCCGCGCCGCGCCGCGTAGGCCGGGTCGCAGACCCGGCTTTTTTTTATCCATTTTTTTGCGGAGGAACGATGGAACAAACACTGACCGTGAACGGCATTGCGATGCACGTCGTGACCGATGGGGAAGGGCCAGCCGTGCTCTTGCTGCATGGCTTTCCGGATACGCATGCTGTCTGGCGCTTGCAGATCGACGCGCTGGCCGCCGCCGGCTATCGCGTCATCGCGCCGGACCTGCGCGGTTACGGCAAGACCGAAGCGCCCGCCAGCGAGGATGGGTACGCCATGGAGGTGCTGCGCGCCGACATGGTGGCCTTGCTCGATGCGCTGGGCGTCGAACGCGCGCTGCTGATCGGCCACGATTGGGGATCGGTCGTCGGCTGGAACCTCTGCATGTACGCGCCAGAGCGCGTGGAACGCTTCGTGGCGCTGTCGGTAGGGCATCCGGCTGCCTACACCGAGGGCGGACCGCTGCAACTGCTCAAAGGCTATTACGTGCTGGTGTTCCAGCTGCGCGGTATCGCCGAGTCGCTCATCAAGGCGTTCGACTGGCATGCATTGCGTGGCATGGCGAGCACGCCGCGTCAGTTCGAGGAATGGCGTGCGCATCTCGACCGTCCCGGCCGCCTGACCGCCGACCTGAACTATTACCGCGCCAATCTGAAAATGTTCAACGCGAGCACGTGGCCTACTGTGAACCTTCCTGTGCTGGGCATCTGGAGCGCGGGCGACGTCGCGCTCACTGAAGCACAAATGCGTGGGTCCGAGAAGTATGTTGGCGATAGCTTCCAGTACGAACGCATCGAAAAGGCCGGCCACTGGCTTCAGCTCGAAGCGGCTCCCCAGGTGAATGCGTCGATACTGAAGTTCCTGAAAGCAGAGCAGGCGGTGGCCCAAATTGCTTCACGTGAAACAATTCCATAAACTGGTTGCATAGCGAACTATCATCGGCTACAGTGGATGCATGTTTGATCACTGCCTCTATTTCAATACGACTGCGCTGGCCCGGGTTCTGGAGCGTGAGTGGACGCGCGCGTTCAAGCCGTTCGGCCTGACGCCATCGCAGGCGTTCATGCTGCGCGCGATCCTGGCACGCCCGGGCTTGCTGCAAAGTGAACTGGCCAGGGAACTGGTGATCAGCCGCCCGACCGCCACGCGCTCGCTCGACGGTTTGCAAAAGCTGCACCTGATCGACCGCCGCGCCACGGGCGGGGATGGCCGTGAATGCGCGGTGTTCCCGGAACCCGGCGCGCTGGCCATGCATGACGAGCTCAACGGGGCAAGCGGGGCTGTCACCGCCCGTCTGAAGCAGCTTCTCGAACCGGAACAGTTTGCCGCCATCGTCGGTTCGCTCAAGCAGGCGCGCGCGGCAGTGGTTTGATTTTTTTTACCCAAGTAGTTGCATAGCTAACCAATGGAGACGTAAATGCCTATTATCAATGTCAAAGTCAGTTCCGTGAAATCCCCCGACATGATCGGCCAGATTGCCGACCTGGTTCTCGACAAGACGATCGGCATCCTGCGGAAGAAGAGGGAGCTCATTTCCATTGCCATCGATTTGGTCGACCCGGATTGCTGGATCGTCGGCGGGCAGTCGCTGAGCGAACAACGCAAGCACAGCGTCTACGTCGACATCAAGGTCACCGACGAGACCAACACCAAGGATGAAAAGGCGGCCTACATCGCCGAGGTCTTCGCCGGCTTCGGCGCGCTGCTCGGCGAGCTGCACGAGGAGAGCTATATCTACGTCGACGACGTGCGCGCAAGCGCCTACGGCTATGGCGGCCGGACGCAGGAGTACCGCTACCAGCATCCGGCTGCGCAGTAGAACCGGACTTAGCCGGCGGAGTCGCCCGCCGCCACGGATGCACCCGTGCTGCCGGCACTGCCGGCACCAAAGCGCCCGCCGGCCTGGCGCCGGAACTCCTTCGGCGTCACGCCCTTGATCTGCAAGAAGCGCCGGTTGAAATTGGCCACATTCTGGAAACCGACGTCGTAACAGACGTTGGTGACGTACTGGTCGGTGTTCATCAGCAGCTGGCACGCCTTGTTCACGCGCAGCCGGGTGACGAAGTCGGTGAAACTGTTTCCCGTGGTCTTGCGGAAGAAGCGTGAGAATTTACTCAGCGACATACCGAGCTGATCCGCCACAGCCTCGGCCGAGATCGGGTCGCGGTAGTTGTCGGTGATGTAGCTCAGCACCGCGTTGACCTTCGCCAGAGTGCCCTCGTCGTCATACGAGCGCATGGTCGCGCTCGACAGCAGGCGGTATTTGTTGTTGCGCGCCAGGCGGCACATGAAGTTCACGAAGTGGCCGAAGCGCTCGGCGCCGCCGCTGCCGCGAATCCGCAGGAAGTCCTGTTCGGCCTCGGCGCCGATATCGAGAAATTCGATGCCGTAGATCGAACGCTCCAGCAGGGGCAGCAACTCGCGCAGTTCCGGGATCAGCCGGGCGGCCTGTTCCAGCGGCTCGTGGGCGAACTGCAGGATCATGTCGCGCAACAGGACGCCTTCTTCCGGCACGCTGCTCGATATCCAGTTATGCGGCAGGCGCGGCCCGGTCAGCACGAGATGGCCGGGCGAGAATTCGCCGATGTAGTCGCCGACGAACAGCTTGCCGCTGGTGGACACGATCAGATGCAGCTCGTACTCGTCGTGGCAGTGCCAGCGCACGCGTGGGCTGGGATAGCCGTGCTCGATGTAGTGGACGATGCCGTCGTAGTTTTCGCGTTCGAGCTCGGGTGGCTTGGGCTGGAACCGCTGCGGTTCCACGTGGCGCATCTGAGGCAAATTGGTCATCCTGTCGTCCCCGTCTTCTTATGGCTTACCCATGGTCGTTCACTTTGCCGTTGCCAGCAAGTGCAACAGCGCCGCGCGCGCGCCATCCCGGTACAGCCGCGCCAGCGCATCGGCGACAGCGGCGACGAAGCGCGGCGCGTCGCTTAACTCGCCGAACAGTTCGCGCAGCGACAGCAGCGCGCCCGGATTGGCGCCGCCACGCTGCGCCAGCTCGCGCAACTGCGCGGCCAGCGGGTCGATCAAGGTCAGCGGCCGGCCCTGTTCGTCGCTGCCGTCCAGGTAGCGGAACCAGCACGCCACGGTAAAGCTGAGGATGTCGATCGGACCGCCGCGTTCAAGCTGGTCGCGCACCGATGGCAGCACGAATTTGGGCATGCGCGCCGAACCGTCGGTACCGATGCGCAGAAGCTGGTCGCCGACGGCCGGATTGGCGAAGCGTTCGATCAGCGTGCGCTTGTAGTCGGTGAGGTCGATGCCGTCCACCGCCGGCAGCAGCGGCGTGACCTCGATGTCCATCATGTTCGAAAACAGCTGGCGGATATCGGCGTCCGCCATCGCTTCGTGCGCGTACTCGTAGCCGAGCAACATGCCGATGTAGCACAGCGACTGGTGGCCGGCATTGAGCAGGCGCAGCTTCATTTTTTCGTAGGGCAGCACGTCGTCCGTCATGTGCGCGCCGACCAGCTCCCAGGCCGGACGGCCGCCCGGAAAATGGTCCTCGATCACCCAGCTTTTGAATGGCTCCGCCATCACCGGCCAGGCGTCATCCAGCCCGAACTGCTCGCGCAGCAGCAGGCGGTGTTCGTCGGTCGTGGCCGGCGTGATGCGGTCGACCATGCTGTTGGGGAAGGCGCAGTGCTCGGCCAGCCACGCGCTCAAAGCGGGATCGCGCAGCTTGGTAAAGGCCAGCAGCATCTCGCGGGCGACGTCACCGTTGCTTTGCAGGTTATCGCAGGACATCACGGTGAACGGCGCCAGTCCGCGCGTGCGGCGCCGCGCCAGCGCCTCGGCCAGGTAGCCGAAGCAGCAGCGCGGCGTGTGGGGATGAGCCAGGTCGTGCACGATGTCGGGATGGCTGGCGTCGAAGCTGCCGTCGCCCTGGTTGACGTAGTAGCCGCCTTCGGTGATCGTGAGCGAGACGATGCGGGTGCCGGGATCGGCCAGCTTTTCCAGCACCGCCTGCGGATCGTCCGGCGCGTACAGAAATTGCAGCAGCGAGCCGACCACGCGCGCCGTGTCGCCCTGGGCGCTGCGCTCGACCAGGGTGTACAGGCAATCCTGGGCCAGCATGGCGTCGCGCATCGCGGCATCGTGCGCCAGCAGTCCGACGCCGCAGTATCCCCACTGCGCGTGGCCGGGAATGCGCAGCAGGTCGTCCAGATACAGCGCCTGATGCGAGCGGAAAAAACCGCCCACGCCGATGTGCACGATGCTGGACGCATGCATGCCGCGGTCGTAGCCGGGACCGGGTATGTGCGGCGGCAGGTGGTCGAGGGCGGCGCTGTTCAATGCGATCGCCATCATTGCGCTCTCTGCGCGGGCGTGCCGCACGTGGAACCAAGCTTGTCGAAGTGGTGCACGAAGCCGTGCTCGAACGCGAGGTGGGTGCGCGCGCCGGGCTGCAGTGCAATGCGCTCGCTGCCGCGCGCGACCACCTGCACGTTGTTCTCCAGGCGCGCGTAGACCAGTGTTTCGACACCGAGCGATTCGACCATGTCGACCGTGGCGGGCAGGCTGTCCGGCTGCGCCGCGTCCAGCACGTGCACATGCTCGGGACGGATGCCCACAAAGCCGTCGGAAGGCGCCGCACCGCCAGCCAGCGCGGACAGGCGCGGCAAGCCCGCCGCCGGCACCACGTTCATGCTCGGGGTACCGATGAACTGCGCCACGAAGCGGTTGGCCGGGCGGTCGTACAGCGCGAGCGGTGAGCCGTGCTGCTCGATCTGGCCGTCGCGCAGCACCACCACGCGGTCGGCCAGGGTCATGGCCTCGACCTGGTCGTGCGTCACGTAGATGGTGGTGGCGCCCAGCTCGCGGTGCAGCTTGGCGATTTCGATGCGGGTCTGCACGCGCAGGGCCGCATCCAGGTTCGACAGCGGTTCGTCGAACAGGAATACCTTCGGGTCGCGCACGATCGCGCGGCCGATGGCGACGCGCTGGCGCTGGCCGCCGGACAGCTCCTTGGGCTTGCGTTCGAGGTAATCGCCGAGATTGAGAATGGCCGCGGCCTTGTCGACCTTGGTGCGGATCGCGGCGGGCGGCACGCCGGCCAGTTTCAGCGCGAACGACATGTTCTGGAATACCGTCATGTGCGGATACAGCGCGTACGACTGGAACACCATTGCCAGGTCGCGTTTGGACGAGGGCAGGGCGGTGATGTCGCGCCCGTCCAGGTGCAGGCTGCCCTTGTCGATGGGTTCCAGGCCCGCGATCAGGCGCAGCAAGGTCGATTTGCCGCAGCCCGACGGGCCGACGAAGACGACGAACTCGCCCTTGTCGATCTCCAGGTCGATGCCCTTGATGGCATGGTGCTCGCCGAAGAATTTTTCGATGTTTTTCAGTTGCAGGTAAGCCATGATCTTGATGTCCTATGGTTGTCTTATTTGACCGCGCCGAATGTCATGCCTTGCACCAGCTGCTTCTGGCAGAACCAGCCCAGCGCCATGATCGGCGCGATCGCCATCAGGGAAGCGGCCGAGAGCTTGGCCCAGAACAGCCCCTCCGGGCTGGAGTAGGAGGCGATCAGCCAGGCCAGGGTGCCGGCATTCGAAGCGCCCAGGTTGAGCGACCAGAACGATTCGTTCCATGCCCACACCATGCACACCAGCGCGGTCGAGGCGATGCCGCCTACCGACAGCGGCAGTACGATGTAGCGGAACTCGTGGAAGACGGTAGCGCCATCCATGCGCGCCGCCTCCAGGATGTCGCGCGGCAGCTCGCGCAGGCTGGTGTAGAGCAGCCAGATCATGATCGGCAGGTTCATGAGCATGAACATGATGGTCAGGCCGACGCGGGTGTCGAGCAGGCCGGCATACTGGAAGCAGACGTAGATCGGCATCAGTGCGCCCACACCCGGCATGTAGCGCGAGCTGAGAATGAACTTGAGCAGGCCGACGGTGCCGCCGGTCGGAAAGAACGCCATCGAGTACGCCGCCGGGATCGCAATCGCCAGCCCGAACGCGGTCGAGAGCACGCTGGTGATGAGCGAATTGAACGCGTAGCCGGCGTAGTGGTCGCGCGCCATCACTTCCTGGAAGCTTTGCAGGGTCGGCTCGAAAAACATCAGCGGCGGCGTGGCGATGGCCTGGGCTTCGGTCTTGAAGGCCATCAGCCCGAGCCAGAAGATCGGGAAGAACAGCAGCAGCGCGAAGAACCAGGCGGCGGCCGTGCGGGTGTGCAGTGCGAGTTTGTTATTCATCGATGTCTCCCTATTTCGCCAGGTTCTTGCCGATGACGCGCATCAGGAAGAAGGCCGCGATGTTCGCCAGCAGTACCGCGAACAGGGCGCCGGCCGACGCCGCGCCGATATCGTAGGACTGCAAGGCTTGCTGATAGATCATGAAGGTGATGGTGGTCGTCTCGAAGCCGGGGCCACCGCCGGTGGTGGTGAAGATCTCGGCGAACACCGACAGCAGGAAAATCATTTCGATCATCAGCACCACCGATACCGCACGCCCCAGGTGCGGCAGGTACAGGTAGCGCAGCTGCTGCAGGTAGTTGGCGCCGTCCATGCCGGCCGCCTCCAGCTGTTCCTTGTCCATCGATTGCAGCGCCGTCATGAAGATCAGGCAGGCGAATGGGAGCCACTGCCAGGACACCATCATCACGATCGATAGCAGCGGGTATTCGGACAGCCAGTCGATGGGCGTCGCCCCGAAGAAGATGCTGACGTGCGCGAACAGGCCGTAGATCGGGTTGAGCAGCATGTTCTTCCACATCAGCGCGTTCACCGCCGGCATCACCAGAAACGGCGAAATGAGCAGCACGCGCACGATGGCGCGGCCGGGGAAGGCGTCGTTGATCAGCAGGCCCAGCGCAATGCCCAGCACGACCGTAATCGCCATGACGGAAAACATCAGGACGAAGGTGTTTTTCAACGCCGGCAAAAAGGCGCCGTCGGTGAAGAAAAAATGAAAGTTGGCCAGCCCGTGGAAGTCATGCTCGCCTGGAGCGAGCATGCTGTAGCGGACAAAAGAGTAGTACAGGGTGATCAACAGCGGGACGATGGAGATGATGGCGATGGCGAGCACCGCTGGGGTCAGCAAGGTCCGGGGCAGGAGTCGTGTCATAAAGTTCCCAGGTGCGACAAAGGAACGCCGCTTGCGCGCGGGCGCAGCGGCGACTGAAAACGCAAGCGTGGAATGAACTACTTGTAGTAGCCGCCCTTGCGCATCTCGCGCTCGGCCGCCTGCTGGGTGACCGCCAGCGCCTGGTCGACCGTGACCTTGCCCAGCAGGGCAGCGCTCATCTGCTGGCCGGCCGCCACGCCGATGGTCTGGAATTCCGGGATCGCGGCGTACTGCACGCCGACGTACGGCGACGGCGGCAAGGTGCTCTGGTTCGGACGGCTGGTGGCGATCGCCGTGCCCTCGGCGGCGGCGAATTTGGCGGCTTTCATGAACTCGGGCGACGCGTAGGTCGACTTGCGGGTGCCGGTCGGCACGCTGGCCCAGCCGGCCTCCCTGGCGACCAGTTTGATGTACTCCTTCGAGGTAGCCCAGTTGATGAACTTTTGCGCCGCCTCGGGCTGTTTCGAGCTTTTTGGGATGGCCAGCGACCAGGCCCATAGCCAGTTGGCGCCGCGCTCGGTGGTGGCGATGGGCGATTGCGCGAACGCGACCTTGTCGGCCACCTTGCTTTGCTTCGGATCGGTGACGAAGGAAGCGGCGATGGTGGCGTCGATCCAGATGCCGCACTTGCCTTCGTTATACAGCGCCAGGATTTCATTGAAGCTGTTCGAGGACGAGCCCGGCGGACCGAAGTTCTTGAGCAGGTCGACGTAGGTGGTGACGGCGTCCTTCCATGGTTTGCTGGTGAATTGCGGTTGCCACTTCATGTCGAACAATTGGCCGCCGAAGGAATTGGCCATGGTGGTGATCAGCGCCATATTGTCGCCCCAGCCCGGTTTTCCGCGCAGGCAGATGCCATACACGCCCTTGGCCGGGTCGTGGATCTTGGCGGCCACGGCGCGAATGTGGGCCCAGCTCGGGCGGTCCTCGATGCTCATGCCGGCTTTTTTGACGAGGTCGCTGCGGTACATGATCATCGAGCTTTCGCCGTAGAACGGGGCGGCGTACAGCTTGCCGCCCTGCGACAGGCCGTCGCGGATCGATGGCAGCAGGTCGTCGATATCGTACGTTGCATCCGGTTTGAGCGGCATCAGCCAATCTTTTTTGGCCCAGATCGGCGTTTCGTACATGCCGATGGTCATCACGTCGAACTGTCCGCCCTTGGTGGCGATGTCGGTGGTCATGCGCTGGCGCAACACCCCTTCCTCCAAGGTGACCCATTTCAGTTTGATATCGGGATTGGCCTGTTCGAAGAACTTGCCCATCTTTTGCATCTCGATCATGTGGCCGTTGTTGACGGTGGCGATCACCAGGTTGGTGGCTGCCAGGGATGCGCTGCTGACACAGAAGAGGGCCGTGCACAAGGCACTGCTTGCGATACGTTTCATGCTGTCGTCTCCAGATTTTTTAGTTTTATTCAATGCAAGGTTTGCACCGTGTACAGAATGTAGCACCGGGCTCCGATACTTTCTGATACTGCAACACCTAGTGTCGATACTATTTTGCACCCGGCTCCGGCACGCCTGCAGCTATATGGCCTGCCAATGCGGCTTGGATAAAAGTATCGACTATTGCGTACGCCGTATCAGGCCTGCTGCGTGATCGTTGCTAGACTTTTCAGCACGACCCACACCCAAGGAGATTGATGATGTCCAAGCAGCGCGCAAGCATGAACCGGCTCGCATCCAGGCACGCCCTGCTGACCGGAGCCGGCGGCGGCATCGGACTGGCGGTGGCGGAGGCTTACCTGGCGGAAGGAGCGCGCTGCAGCGTGGTCGACCTGGCCGACGCGCCACCGGCCGCGCTGGCGTCACTGATGGCGCGCTATCCGGAACAGCTGCACTACCTGGGCGCGGACGTGCGCAACGCCGGCGCGGTGGGCGCCATGCTGGCGGCGGCCGATGAACGCTTCGGCCCCGTCGACATCCTGTTCAACAATGCGGCCGTGTTCGACATGGCACCGTTGCTGGAGTCCGATCTGGCGATGTATGAGCGCATCTTCGACGTCAACGTCAAAGGCATGTTTCTCGTGATGCAGCAGGTGCTGCGGGCAATGGTGGATGCTGGCCGGACCGGCGCCATCATCAACCTGGCATCCCAGGCCGGACGGCGCGGCGAAGCGCTGGTGGCGCACTACTGCGCGAGCAAGGCGGCGGTGATCAGTTACACCCAGTCGGCCGCGCTGGCGATGGCGCCGCACGGCATCCGCGTCAATGCGATTTCGCCGGGGGTGGTCGATACGCCCATGTGGGACCACGTGGACGCCCTGTTCGCGCGTTACGAACAGTTGCAGCCGGGAGAGAAGAAGAGGGCAGTCGGGCTGGCGGTACCGCTCGGGCGCATGGGAACGCCGGGCGACCTGGCGGGCGCGGCGATTTTCCTGGCCAGCGACGAGTCGGCCTACATCACGGCGCAGACGCTCAACGTCGACGGCGGCGCCGTGATGAGCTAGCGTTAGTAGGCTGCGCTGTAGATGCTGTGGATATCTTCCCGCGTGAGCTCGCGCGGGTTGTTGCCCAGCAGGCGGGTTTGCAGCATCGCATCATCGGCCAGCTTGTCGATATCGGCTGCGCTTACGCCGACCTGGCGCAGCGTGGTTTGGATGCCGGTGTTGACCGCAATCTGTTCCATCGCATTGACCAGCGCATTGGCGCGCGCTTCTTCGCTGCCGCTCACGCCCGGATCGATGATGTCGGCCAGCTCGGCATAATGCGCGCTCGCGTGCGACAGGTTAAAGCGCAGCACATGCGGCAGCACCAGTGAGTTGGACAAACCATGTGGCACGTGAAATATGCCCCCAATCGGATAGGCGAGGGCGTGCACTGCCGCCACAGGCGCGTTGGAAAATGCCTGCCCGGCGAAGCAGGCGCCCAGCAGCATGGCCTGGCGCGCCTCCAGGTCGGCGCCGTGTTCGCAGGCACGGAGCAGGTTGCGCGACAGTAGCGACAGCGCCTGGCGCGCCAGGTTATCCGACAGCGGGTTCTTCTTGTGCTTGCTGGTGAAGGCTTCGATGGCGTGCACCATCGCATCGATTCCGGTCGCGGCCGTCACCATGGGCGGCAGGCCGAGCGTCAGTTGCGCGTCCAGGATTGCCAGGTCCGCATACAGCTGGGGCGCGACCACGCCCATCTTGGTGGTCGCGCCGGTGGTGACGATGGCGATGTTCGTCACTTCCGATCCGGTGCCGGCGGTGGTTGGAATCTGTACCAGCGGCAGGCGCGTGCCGCGTACATTGCCGATGCCGTAGATCTGGCCGAGAGGCTGGTCGCTGCCGGCCAGCACCGCGATCAGCTTCGCCACATCCATCGAACTGCCGCCACCCAGGCCAATGACGAGGTCGGCACCGTGCTGACGCGCCACGTCCACCGCCTGCAGTACCACCGACTCCAGAGGGTCGGCCACCACGTCCGACCAGACGTGAACGGCAAGGCCTGCTTGCTCGAGCGAGCGGCACGGCGCGTCCACCAGGCCGGTGGCAAGAAAGCCGGGATCGGTGACGATGAGCGCGCGGCGGGCGGCAGGGAAGTGACTGGCGACCAGCGTCCCCAGGCGACTGCTGGCGCCGCGGGCAGAAACAAGGTGGGGGACGGTACTGAAACTGAACTCGGCGGACTGGGTCATTGTGCACCTGCGGGTCGATGGGGATGTCAAAAGCTTACACCATCATCGTCACCGGCAGGAAAATGGCGGGGCGAAACGTCGATCAGATTTCTTCCGTACAATATCTGGCTGTGCTGTTCAGTCCATATTCCCTGGAAAATTCATGATCGATTTCGCCTTACTCGGATGCGCGGCCTTCCTCGCCGGCTTGGTAGATGCTGTTGTTGGCGGAGGCGGATTGATTCAGGTGCCGGTGCTCTTTTCGGTGTTTCCACGTGAAGTGCCGGCGACCCTGCTGGGAACGAGCAAGTTCGCGGGCATCTTCGGTACCGGCGCGGCGGCTGTCAATTACGCGCGCAAGGTGAGGGTGGCGTGGAGCGCGGCGGCGCCGGCGGCGGTATCGGCCTTGCTGCTGTCATTCGCCGGTGCTTACACGGTGACCAAGGTCCCGGCCGATTTCGTCCGCACACTGCTGCCGTTCGTGCTGGTCGCGGTGGCGGTCTACACCTTCCGCAAAAAAGATTTCGGCAGCATCCATGCGCCGCTGCACAGCGGCTCGACGGAGCGCTGGGTGGCGGTCGGCATCGGTGCGGCGATTGGTTTCTACGACGGCTTCTTCGGTCCCGGTACCGGCAGCTTCCTGCTGTTCCTGTATGTGCGTTTTTTCGGCTTTGATTTCCTTAGCGCTTCGGCTGCCGCCAAGGTGGTTAATGTGGCGTGCAACTTGTCTGCGCTGATGTGGTTCGGCTACAGCGGTCACATCCTTTGGCAGTTGGGCTTGCTGATGGCGGTGTGTCAGGTCGCAGGTTCCCTGGTCGGCACCAAGCTGGCGATCAAGCACGGTAGTGCGTTTGTCCGCAAGCTGTTCCTTGTCGTCGTGAGCTTGCTGATCGTGAAGACGAGCTACGACGCCATCGTGAAGTGGTAGATGTTCCACGTGGAACAGCCTTGAGGGGTTGACTGACGTTCCACGTGAAACAATGCGCGTTAGTCAAATTCGACGTTCCACGTGAAACATTCCGTTGTGTAAAAAACGGTGATTCTGGGCGCAAAAGAGTGGAGGGTCGGAAAAGACTCTATAATCGGGCCTCATATCCCTCGCTCTACACTCCATCATGCTATTTCCAACTGAATTCGACGTCATCGTCGTCGGCGGCGGCCATGCCGGCACCGAGGCGGCGCTCGCTTCTGCCCGCATGGGCCAGAAGACTTTGCTGCTCACCCATAACATCGAAACCCTCGGCCAGATGTCCTGCAACCCGTCCATCGGCGGCATTGGCAAGGGTCACCTGGTCAAGGAAGTCGACGCCATGGGCGGCGCCATGGCGATCGCCACGGACGAATCCGGTATCCAGTTTCGTATCCTTAACTCGTCCAAGGGCCCGGCTGTACGCGCTACCCGCGCTCAAGCCGACCGCATCTTGTATAAGCAGGCCATCCGTTCACGCCTGGAAAACCAGCCGAACCTGTGGCTGTTCCAGCAAGCGGTTGACGACCTGATGCTAGAAGGCGACCGCGTGGTCGGTGCCGTGACCCAGATCGGCATCAAGTTCCGCGCCCGCGCGGTGGTGCTGACGGCTGGCACTTTCCTCGATGGGAAGATTCACGTCGGCCTGCAAAACTACTCCGCCGGCCGCGCTGGCGATCCGCCGGCGATCTCGCTGTCGGCGCGCCTGAAGGAAATGAAGCTGCCGCAAGGGCGCCTGAAGACCGGCACACCGCCGCGCATCGATGGCCGCAGCATCGACTTTTCGCAAATGTCCGAGCAGCCGGGCGACCTCGATCCGGTGCCGGTGTTCTCGGTCATGGGTAACACCGCCATGCATCCGCGCCAGGTGCCGTGCTGGGTCACGCACACGAACGCGCAGACGCACGACATCATCCGCGCCGGCCTGGACCGCAGCCCGATGTACACCGGCGTCATCGAAGGCGTCGGCCCGCGCTACTGCCCGTCGATCGAAGACAAGATTCACCGCTTCTCCGGCAAGGAATCGCACCAGATTTTCCTCGAACCCGAAGGCTTGACGACCAACGAATTCTATCCAAACGGCATCTCGACCAGCCTGCCGTTCGACGTGCAAATCGCCCTGGTGCGCTCGATGAAGGGTATGGAAAACGCCTTCATCCTGCGTCCGGGCTATGCCATCGAATACGATTATTTCGACCCGCGCGGCCTGAAAACCTCGCTCGAAACCAAGGCCGTACAGGGCTTGTTCTTCGCCGGCCAGATCAACGGCACCACCGGCTATGAAGAAGCGGCGGCGCAGGGCATGCTGGCCGGTATCAACGCGGCGCTGCTGACCAAGGGCAGCGAGGCCTGGGTTCCGGGCCGTTCCGAAGCCTACCTTGGCGTGCTGGTCGACGACCTGACCACCCAGGGCGTGGCCGAGCCGTACCGCATGTTCACCAGCCGCGCGGAGTTCCGCCTGAGCCTGCGTGAGGACAATGCCGACATGCGCCTGACCGAAATCGGCCGCAAACTCGGCTGTGTGGGCGATGCCCAGTGGGAGGCATTCGAGCGCAAACGCGAAGCCGTCGCCGTCGAACTGGAGCGCCTGCGCACGACGTGGGTGAACCCGCGCATCCTCGCCAGCGCCGAATCGGAACGCGTGATCGGCCAGGCCATCGAGCGCGAATACTCGCTGGCCGACCTGCTGCGCCGTCCGGGAGTGGACTATGAGAAGCTGATGGGCCTGTCCGGCGTGGACGGCCAGGTGCTGGCCGGTCCGGGTGTGGAAGACCCTGCGGTCAAGGAACAGGTCGAAATCCAGCTCAAATACGCCGGCTATATCGACCGCCAGGCCAAGGAAGTGGAGCGTCACGACCACTACGAAAACCTCAAGCTGCCGGCCGGATTCGACTACCTCGACATCACTGCGCTGTCGATCGAGGTGCGCCAGAAGCTCGACAAGCAGCGTCCCGAGACGCTGGGGCAGGCGTCCCGCATCTCGGGCGTCACGCCGGCGGCGATCTCGCTGCTGCTGGTGCATCTGAAAAAACGTGGCGCCAAAGGCTTTGCCACCCTCAACGAGGAGCTGGCAGGATGAAGTTTTTCGACCGTAACGCCATTGCGCCAGTGCTGGCCAATGGCATTAAAGAACTCAAGCTGGACTTGAACGAACAGCAGCACGGGCAACTGCTCGACTACCTGGCGCTGCTGGCCAAGTGGAACTCGGTGTACAACCTGACCTCGGTGCGCGATCCCATGCAGATGGTGACGCACCATGCGCTCGATTCGCTGGCCGCGGTATCGGCCTTCGAGGGTGCCGTCAGCGTGCTCGACGTGGGGGCAGGGGGCGGCTTGCCCGGCATCGTGCTCGCCATCGCGCGGCCCGACATGAAAGTGGCCCTGATCGACACCGTGCACAAGAAAACCGCGTTCCTCACGCAAGTGAAGGCAGAACTGGGCCTGGCCAACGTCACCGTGCACACGGCGCGCGTGGAGCAGCTGCAGGTGCCGCACAAATTCGACGTGATTACCTCGCGCGCTTTCGCCGACCTGTCCGACTTCGTCAACTGGTCGGGACACCTGCTGGCCGAGGGCGGCAAATTCATCGCCTTGAAAGGCACGGCGCCGGCGGACGAGCAGGAACGGCTTCCGAGCGACTGGAAAGTGAGCGAATTGAGGGCTATCCAGGTTCCAGGGCTGCAGGCGGAGCGCCACCTCGTTTTCATCGAAAAGAACCAATAAACAGTATAAATCAAATAAACGATTTATATCGTTAAAACCATATAAATCGAATAAACGGTTTATACGATTAAAACAGTATAAATCGTTTGCATCAAATCTATCATAAGAGCATACATGGCGAAAATATTTTGCGTTGCAAATCAAAAGGGCGGCGTAGGCAAGACCACCACCAGCGTTAACCTGTCAGCGGGCCTGGCCAAACTGGATCAGCGCGTGCTGCTTGTCGACCTGGACCCGCAGGGCAACGCGACCATGGGGGCCGGCATCAACAAGGCGGGCCTGAAGGCATCGACCTATGAAGTGCTGCTGGGCGAGGCCGAGGTGAGCGCGGCGCGCACGCGCTCGGAAGCGGGGCGCTTCGACGTGCTGCCCTCGAACCGCGAGCTGGCCGGCGCCGAAGTCGAAATGGTCGAACTGGAAAACCGCGAGCGCCGCCTGAAGGATGCGCTGGCATCGGTCGACAAGGAATACGACTTCATCCTGATCGACTGCCCGCCGGCCCTGTCGATGCTGACCCTGAACGGCCTGTGCGCCGCGCACGGCGTCATCATCCCGATGCAGTGCGAGTACTACGCGCTGGAAGGCTTGTCGGATCTGGTCAACACCATCAAGAAGGTGCACGCCAACCTGAACACCGATCTGAAGATCATCGGCCTGCTGCGCGTGATGTTCGATCCGCGCATGACCTTGTCGCAGCAAGTGTCGGCCCAGCTGGAGCAGCACTTCGGCGACAAGGTCTTCAACACCATCATCCCGCGCAACGTGCGCCTGGCCGAAGCGCCGTCGTACGGCGTGCCGGGCGTGGTGTTCGATCCGTCCTCGAAAGGGGCGCAGGCCTACATCGCCTTTGGCGCCGAGATGGTCGAACGCATCAAAACAATGTAAACGAAGGCATTCACGAATTATGGCAACCAAAAAACTCAAAGGGCTCGGTCGCGGGCTCGACGCGCTGCTGGGCGGCGATGGCGAGGGCGCCAAGCCCGACACGCCGTCCATCCTGGCGGTGCACCAGATGCAGGCCGGTAAATACCAGCCGCGCACGCGCATGGACGAAGGCGCGCTCAACGAACTGGCCGCGTCGATCAAAACCCAGGGCATCATGCAGCCGGTGCTGGTGCGTCCGATCGGCCAGGATACCCTGACCGGCGCGGTGCGCTACGAGATCATCGCCGGCGAACGGCGCTTTCGCGCGGCGCAGTTGGCCGGGCTGAACGAGATTCCGGTGCTGGTGCGCGATGTGGACGACCAAGCCGCTGCGGCGATGGCGCTGATCGAAAACATCCAGCGCGAGGATCTCAATCCGTTGGAAGAGGCGCAGGGCATTCACCGCCTGATCTCCGATTTCAATTTCACGCATGAGCAGGCGGCCACGGCGGTAGGGCGCTCGCGCAGCGCGGTGTCGAACTTGCTGCGCCTGATGAATCTGGCGGCGCCCGTGCAAACCATGCTGATGGCGGGCGACGTGGACATGGGGCACGCGCGCGCGCTGCTGGCGGTGGACTCGGCCAGCCAGATCAGCCTGGCCAACCTGGTGGTGGCGAAACGCCTGTCGGTACGCGAGACGGAAAAACTGGTGGCCAGGGAGCTGGAAGAGCAGAGCAACCCGACCAGTGCACGCCAGAAGGAAAAATCGGGGGATATTACCCGGCTGGAAGAAGAGCTGTCCGACAAGCTGGCCACGCCGGTCTTGTTCAAGATGGGACCGAAGGGGCGCGGCCAAATGATCATCGATTTTGCCGATCTCGACATTTTGGACGGCGTACTGGCGCGTTTGCGCGCGTAAAGTCAGCCTCCGTCGTTCCCGCGCCAAGGCGGCACTCGGCGGGAACCCAAGTTTGTCGAGCCACGGGTTACGGTACGAAATTGGGTTCCCGCCTGCGCGGGAACGACGTGCTCATAACCTCCCAGGTAATTGCCCCCTCCCCACCACGCGCCTACGATATAACTGTACCGCGCGCCGGCAGCCAGAAATCAGCTCCACCGACCGCCCACGCGACCATTATCACGCAAGACGTTTCTTCTAGTTAACTTTTGGCAAGGAGGACCAGTTCGCCCCCGTTTAGTGCAAATTGCTTAAAAATGCGTGGCTTTTGAACACATTCGCGTTCATTCACAGTGCAGCAACGTTTGACGCATGCAAGCATAAGCACTTATAATCCCGCTGATTCACATAATTCAGACACCGAAACACGGCACTTATATGGCTGGCGCAAGGAATACAACATGTTGCGCTTAGTCTCCCTGCAATTGATGGTAACAGTCGCTGCTGGCCTCATCGCCGCGCTTCTGGGGGGATGGGCTGCGATGTTGTCGGCGGTGTTCGGCGGATTGTGTTGTGTCTTGCCCAATGCCGTGTTCGCGTTGCGCCTGTTCGCCAATACGAAGAAACCAGGTGGGGCCGACCCGATATCGTTTTTTATCTGGGAATTCATAAAGATTGCTTTGACGGTGGCGCTGATTGCCGCGACCTTCTCGCTGTACCGCGACTTGAATGTGTTCGCCATGATTGGCGGCTTCATCGTGGCGCTGAAAAGTTACATATTCTTAATATTTAGGCACTGACATGACGAGTCCAACACTTGAAGCCGGCGCAGCACACGCGCCGACCGCATCAGAATACATCAAGCACCACCTGGGTCACTTTTCGACCAAGCATCAGGAAAGTGTGGTCGATTTCTCCATTATCAATATGGACACCATGTTTTGGTCGATCGCCATGGGTATTCTTGGCTGCCTGATCATGTGGATGGCGGCCCGCAAGGCCACCTCCGGCGTGCCGACCCGCTTCCAGGCGGCTGTTGAAATGGTCTTCGAGATGGTCGACAACCAGGCCAAGGGCATCGTGCACGGCGACCGCAGCTTCATCGCGCCGCTGGCACTGACCGTGTTTGTCTGGGTTGCACTGATGAATTCGCTGGACTTCTTGCCAGTCGATCTGTTCTCCGGCTTGTTCAAACTGCTGGGTATCGAACATATCTTCCCGTATCACCGCGTGGTTCCGACCGCCGACCTGAACGGCTCGCTGGGCATCGCCCTGGGCGTGTTCGCACTGATGATCTACTACAGCATCAAGATCAAGGGTTTCGGCGGCTGGATTCACGAACTGTTTTCCGCGCCATTCGGCATTGCCATGGCGCCGTTCAACCTGCTGTTGAACATCATCGAGTACGCAGCAAAAACCGTGTCGCTCGGCATGCGACTGTTCGGCAACATGTTTGCTGGCGAACTGCTGTTCCTGTTGATCGCTTTGTTGGGTGCGATGGCTACGACGTTTGGCTTTGTCGGCCACGTCATCGCCGGTTCGGTCTGGGCTATTTTCCACATCCTGATCGTGTTCCTGCAGGCGTTCATTTTCATGATGCTGACCCTGGTATACCTGGGCCAGGCGCATGAAGGCCACTGATCGGCACAGCTCGAACAGAATCGAAACATAGTAGTAGTTGGCAAAGTTTGTAATTTTTAATCTAGTTTTTAATTTACTTTTTGAAGGAACTCTCATGACTGACCTTTCTTTTGTTGCTCTGGCTTGCGGTTTGATCATCGGTCTGGGCGCTATCGGCGCTTGTATCGGTATCGCTATCATGGGCGGCAAATACCTCGAAGCTTCGGCTCGTCAGCCTGAACTGATGAACACCCTGCAAACCAAAATGTTCCTGCTGGCTGGTCTGATCGATGCGGCGTTCCTGATCGGTGTTGGTATCGCAATGCTGTTCGCATTCGCCAACCCATTCGTTCCGAAGTAATTTTCGTTCGGCACTTCGCTGGTTATGAATTGCCGAACCTTCCGGGTTCGGCATCCGTTTTTGTAAGAAGGAAAACACCGTGAACTTAAACGCAACCCTGTTTGCCCAGTTCGTGGTCTTCTTCATCCTGGCTGGTTTCACGATGAAATTCGTGTGGCCCCCACTGATGAAAGCGCTCGACGAGCGCATCCAGAGGATCTCGAACGGCCTGGCCGCAGCTGACCGCGGCAAGGAAGAAATGCAGAAAGCCCACGAGCAAGTCCAGAAAGATCTGGCCGCTGCCCGTGACGAAGGTCAAAAGCGCATCAGCGACGCCGACAAGCGCGCCGCCATGATCCTCGACGATGCCAAGAAAGCAGCTGCTGAAGAAGCGGCCCGCATCATCGCATCCGCCAAGGCAGATGCCGAGCAACAGGTTAACCGTGCACGCGAAGAACTGCGTGGCCAGGTCGCTGCCCTCGCCGTCAAAGGCGCCGAGCAGATCCTCAAGCGCGAAGTGAACGCAGCGGCCCACGCCGACCTGCTGTCGCAGTTGTCGGTCGAGCTGTAATCATGGCCGAAATCGCAACCGTCGCCCGTCCTTACGCCGAAGCCCTGTACCGTGTTGCCCAGCAAGGCAACGTGGCGGCCTGGTCCGAAGTGTTGTCCGAACTGGCCCAGCTCGGCGCTCACCACGATGTGCTGGCCTTCGCGGCCAACCCGAACGTGGTCGCCGCCGACGTTGCCGCGACCGTGGTGTCGCTGCTCAAGTCGCCGGTCACCGCGGAAGTGAACAACTTCGTTGCCATGCTGGTCGAAAACCACCGCGTGTCGCTGCTGCCGGAAATTCATGCCCAGTTCCAGGTGCTCAAGAACACGAACGCCGGTGCCGCAGACGCCAACATCACCAGCGCCTTCGAGATTGCCCAGCCGCAGGTTGCGCAACTGGTCGCGACGCTGGAAAAGAAATTTGGCCGCAAGCTCAACCCAACGGTGACAGTGGATCCCTCGCTGATCGGTGGTGTGCGCGTGGTCGTCGGTGATGAAGTGCTCGATACCTCGGTACGCGCCAAGCTGCAACAGATGCATGTTGCGCTGGCTTCGTAACTACCGCGTCGTATAGACCCGCACAGCACGCCGGCGCAGACGCCCTTGCCTTACGCATCAAGAAACTATTAGGAGTTAGCATGCAACTTAATTCATCTGAAATCAGCGAACTGATCAAAAGCCGGATCCAAGGCCTCGAAGGTTCGGCTGATATTCGCAATCAGGGCACGGTAATCTCCGTAGCCGACGGTATCTGCCGTATCCATGGCCTGTCGGACGTGATGCAGGGCGAGATGCTGGAATTCCCGGGCAACACCTTCGGCCTGGCGATGAACCTCGAGCGCGACTCGGTCGGCGCCGTGATTCTGGGTGCTTACGAGCACATCTCCGAAGGCGACACGGTCAAGACCACCGGCCGCATCCTGGAAGTGCCGATCGGTCCTGAACTCAAGGGCCGCGTGGTTAACGCCCTGGGCCAGCCGATCGACGGCAAGGGTCCTGTCAACGCCAAGCTGACCGCACCAATCGAAAAAATCGCTCCGGGCGTGATCGCCCGTCAGTCGGTGTCGCAGCCTATGCAGACCGGCCTGAAGTCGATCGATTCGATGGTACCGATCGGCCGTGGCCAGCGCGAGCTGATCATTGGTGACCGCCAGACCGGTAAGTCGGCTGTCGCGATCGATGCGATCATCAACCAGAAGGGCCAGAACATGACGTGTATCTACGTCGCGATCGGCCAGAAGGCATCGACCATCAAGAACATCGTGCGCTCGCTCGAGACGCACGGCGCGATGGAATACACCATCGTCGTCGCAGCATCGGCTTCCGAGTCGGCTGCCATGCAATACATTTCCGCGTACTCCGGTTGCGCCATGGGCGAATACTTCCGTGACCGCGGCGAAGACGCACTGATCGTCTACGATGACCTGTCCAAGCAAGCTGTTGCTTACCGTCAGATCTCGCTGCTGCTGCGCCGTCCACCAGGCCGCGAAGCGTATCCTGGCGACGTGTTCTACCTGCACAGCCGCCTGCTCGAGCGCGCAGCACGCGTGAACCCCGACTACGTCGAGAAGTTCACCAACGGCGAAGTCAAGGGCAAGACCGGTTCCCTGACCGCGCTGCCGATCATTGAAACCCAGGCTGGCGACGTGTCGGCGTTCGTTCCGACCAACGTGATTTCGATTACCGACGGCCAGATCTTCCTGGACACCTCGCTGTTCAACTCGGGTATCCGTCCTGCGATTAACGCCGGTATTTCGGTGTCGCGCGTCGGTGGCGCCGCTCAGACCAAGGTCATCAAAAACCTGTCCGGCGGTATCCGTACCGACTTGGCCCAGTACCGTGAACTGGCTGCGTTCGCGCAGTTCGCTTCCGACCTGGACGAATCGACCCGCAAGCAGCTCGACCGTGGCGCGCGCGTCACCGAACTGCTCAAGCAGGCTCAGTATTCTCCACTGTCGATCTCGATGATGGCCGTGTCGCTGTTCGCAGTGAACAAAGGCTTCTTCGATGACGTCGAAGTGAAGAAAGTGCTGGCGTTCGAAGCCGGTCTGCACGGCTACATGAAGACCAAGCAAGCTGCTCTCCTGGCCAAGATCGAAGAAACCAAGCAACTGGACAAGGATGGCGAAGCCGCCATGTCCGCCGCTGTTGCTGACTTCAAGAAATCCGGCGCGTATTAACGCTTGTGGGACGGACCTGCGCGTAGCGTAGGTCGGTCCTCAACATTCTAGACGGCTGGAATCAAAAGGAGTAAGGACTCATGGCAGTAGGCAAAGAGATACGTAACAAGATCAAGAGCGTAGAGAATACGAAGAAGATCACGAAGGCGATGGAAATGGTCGCCGCGTCCAAAATGCGCAAGGCGCAGGACCGGATGCGGTCCGCCCGCCCTTACAGTGACAAGATTCGTAACATCACCTCGCATCTGGCTACGGCGAATCCGGAATACACGCATCCGTTCATGGCGCAAGGCAAGGACGTGAAAGCGAAGGCGGTTGGTTTCATCGTCATCACGACCGACAAAGGTCTGTGCGGCGGCATGAACACCAACATCCTGCGTCTGTTGACGCAGAAAACCCGCGAGCTGGAAACGGCTGGCAACAAGATTGAAGCGGTTGCCATTGGCAACAAGGGTTTGGGTTTTATGAACCGCGTTGGCGTGAAGGTCGTGTCGCATGCGATCCAGATCGGTGACACCGTTCACCTCGACAAGCTGATCGGGCCGATCAAGGTCATGCTCGATCGCTACGAGGAAGGTGAGCTCGACGCAGTCTATATCTGCTACACCAAGTTCGTAAACACGATGAAGCAAATTCCGATGGTCGAGCAGCTGCTGCCGCTGACCGCCGACAAGCTGGAAGGCGACAAGAGCAGTCACGCATGGGACTACATCTACGAGCCGGAAGCGCAGACCGTGATCGACGAACTGCTGGTGCGGTATGTGGAAGCGCTGGTGTATCAGTCAGTAGCCGAAAACCTCGCGTCCGAGCAATCGGCGCGGATGGTGGCGATGAAAGCGGCAAGCGACAACGCCGGCAGCGTCATCGGCGACCTGAAGCTGATCTATAACAAGACCCGCCAGGCTGCGATTACCAAAGAACTCTCCGAGATCGTCGCCGGTGCGGCCGCGGTCTAAACCCGAATTTAAATACTATTGAAGGAACGAACATGGCTGATGGCAAAATCGTTCAGTGTATCGGCGCTGTGGTGGACGTTGAGTTCCCACGCAATGCAATGCCGAAGGTTTTCGACGCACTGAAAATGGCAGGCTCCGAGCTGACCCTGGAAGTACAACAGCAGCTGGGCGACGGCATTGTCCGTACCATTGCACTGGGTACCTCCGACGGTCTGCGTCGCGGCATGGCAATCCAGAACACCGGCAAGCCAATCATGGTACCGGTCGGTAAAGCGACCCTGGGCCGTATTATGGACGTGCTGGGCAACCCGATCGACGAGTGCGGTCCTGTCTCGCACGAGCAAACCGCATCGATCCACCGCGTGGCTCCTGCGTACGACGAACTGTCGCCATCGCAAGACCTGCTGGAAACCGGCATCAAGGTGATCGACCTGGTGTGCCCGTTCGCCAAAGGCGGTAAAGTCGGTCTGTTCGGCGGTGCGGGTGTGGGCAAGACCGTGAACATGATGGAACTGATCAACAACATCGCAAAAGCACACTCGGGCGTGTCCGTGTTTGCCGGCGTGGGTGAGCGTACTCGCGAGGGTAACGACTTCTACCACGAGATGGCCGATGCCAAAGTGGTCGATCTGGAAAATCCAGAGAATTCCAAAGTGGCGATGGTCTACGGTCAGATGAATGAACCGCCAGGTAACCGTCTGCGCGTTGCGCTGACCGGCCTGACGATCGCTGAATCGTTCCGTGACGAAGGCAAAGACGTTCTGTTCTTCGTGGACAACATCTACCGCTTCACCCTGGCCGGTACCGAAGTATCGGCACTGCTGGGCCGTATGCCTTCCGCGGTGGGTTACCAGCCGACGCTGGCCGAAGAGATGGGCCGTCTGCAAGAGCGCATCACCTCGACCAAGACCGGTTCGATCACCTCGATCCAGGCCGTGTACGTCCCTGCGGATGATTACACCGATCCATCGCCAGCAACCACCTTTGCTCACCTGGATTCGACCGTTGCTCTGTCGCGTGACATCGCTTCGCTGGGTATCTACCCTGCGGTCGACCCACTCGACTCGACCTCGCGCCAGCTGGACCCGCTCGTCGTCGGTCAGGAACACTACGACACCGCGCGCGCTGTTCAGGGCACCCTGCAGCGCTACAAGGAATTGCGCGACATTATCGCGATTCTGGGTATGGACGAGCTGGCACCGGAAGACAAACTGCTGGTGGCGCGCGCACGTAAGATGCAGCGTTTCCTGTCGCAGCCATTCCACGTTGCTGAAGTGTTTACCGGTTCGCCAGGCAAATACGTTTCGCTGAAAGACACGATCAAAGGCTTCAAGATGATCGCATCGGGCGAACTGGATCACCTGCCTGAGCAAGCGTTCTACATGGTTGGCACGATCGAAGAAGCAATCGAAAAAGCCAAGAAGCTCAACTAAGACAGGCCAGGGCGCCGCGCTGAACCAGCGTGGCGCCGGAACCCGATAGGACACACATGGCAAACACATTTCACGTTGACGTGGTATCGGCCGAAGCCAGCATTTTTTCGGGCGAAGCCGAGTTCGTCGCGTTGCCGGGTGAAGCAGGCGAGCTGGGGATTTATCCCAAGCACACCCCGCTGATCACGCGCATCAAGCCGGGTGCGGTACGGATCAAGGTGGCTGGCCAGGCCGAAGAAGAGTTCGTCTTCGTCGCTGGCGGCATCCTGGAAGTGCAGCCGAACGGCGTGACCGTGCTGGCAGACACCGCGATTCGCGGTGGCGACCTGGACGAAGCAAAAGCACTGGCCGCCAAAAAAGCGGCCGAAGAAGCAATGGTCAACAAGGTATCGAAGATCGACTACGCCAAGGCGCAAGCCGAGATGGCGGCGGCGATTGCCCAGTTGCAGGCAATCCAGCGCTTCCGCAACAAGCGCTAAGACGCCGGGGTCACACCCGCATCAGCAAAAAAGGCAGCTTCGGCTGCCTTTTTTACGTCTGGTGCCATGGTCTGTCGTTCGCGCACCGATCACTATCGTTCTTCGGCTGGCAATGGCGTGTCGTCGCACGCATGAACATGCCCTGAAAATGTGCTTGGCCGATGGTGACAAAGGTTGTGATGCACTGCGGGCGCCGGTGCGGATCGGCACCGGGCACCCGCGGCGTCCCGGCCGCTTGGCGACACCGGGCAGCAAAAAAGGCAGCCGAAGCTGCCTTTTTTGCGTCCGGAGCTACTGCCCCGGCAGGTTTGTCATCAGTCGTACGTGGCGCTGATGGTCACGCCGCTATAGCTCTGCTTAGCCTTGAGCATGATGTAATACCACTGCCCGGTGACCGGCGCGCTGAAGGCGACGCTCTCGCGGTTGCCTGGCGTGGCCGATGCCGCGTCATACCAGGTGGTGGTCGGATAATGCGCACGGCCCACATACAGGTCGACGTCGCCGCTCCCGCCGCTGGTAAACAGGCGCAGGTTCTTGGCGCCGGCCGGCAGCGAGATGTAGGCATAGCGCTCGCCCGAGGAAGCGAAACCGCCGATCGAGCAGTTCTTGCCCAGCTGGGTGCTGTTAGGGCACGGCGGCAGGGTCACGTTTGGCAGCGGCGGCTCGCCCGCCGTGGTGGCGGTCTTGGCCCAGGCGGCAAACTCGGCGTCGTAGCGGGTGCCGATATACGCCATGTAGTTCTGGTAGCCATCGTAATCGCCGGACCGGAACTTGCCCAGCACCGTATCGATGTCGTTACGGTGCTTTTCCATCATGAAGCGTGTTGCCATGTAGCCCCAGCGGTACGCGCGGTCGGTGTAATCGCCCATCGCGTAGGTATTGCCGAAAATCTGGCTCAGCTTGTAGGTGCCGGTGCGCGCCTTGTCGATCGATGGCTGGTTATTGTTGCGCAGCGATAGGTATTCGCCGATGCCTTCCACCCACCACACGGTCGGCTTGGCCACGGAGGCGGTGAAGTCGCCCTTCATGTTGAAGCGGCCATCGAGGTAGTGCACGTATTCGTGTTCCAGGTTCCACACCGCGAACGTCGGCAGCAGCCACGATGCTTCGTGCGCGATGAAGCGCGCCTGGTTGGTGCTCGACTCCGGGTTGCCTTCCAGGTACATGCCGCCGTTATTGGTCGGGATATCGTAGATAACCGACGCATACTTACCGTAATTGGCGTAATCGTTGAAGATCACCAGTTCCAGCGAGGTATTCTTGTCGTTGGCCACCGGCGTGCGATTGGTGAGCAGCATTTCATGGAAGTAGCCTTCCTCTTTCTGCAAAATGGCGCAGGAAGACTGTAGTTGGGCCGTCGTCATTTCCTGGGCACGGATGCGCAGGGTCGGGCTGCAGGTGTGGCTGATCTTGAGCACGGTGTCGGCCAGCTTTTGCTCGTAGCCGCAGGTGCCGTACTGGGTGCAGTTGGCATTGTCATAGTATTTGACGGCCGAGGCAGCCGCCAGCCACAGCGCGCTGTCGGCGCCGGTCATGCTGCTGCTCGCCAAGGTGGTTTGCACCATCGGCTTCACCGTGGCCTTTTGCGCCGGGTACTGCATGAAGCGGAACGCTTCGTTGGCGGCATCGGTCAGCATGTAAGCCGTCGGCGTGCCCATCAGCGCGGCCTTGTTCTGCACCACGAAATTGTTCAGCGCGATCGGATAGCTGGTGTCGCTTTGCAGCAGCGGCAGCGCATCCGGGCGCGAATGGGCGTAGAACAGCACCGTCAACGCCGAGGTCATGCCGCCGGCGGCATCGTATTGCTTGAGAGCGTCAACGGCGTTCGGATTGCTCGGCGTATTGGTGAAACGCACCACCAGCTTTTTCATCGACGGCACGAAATACGCTTCGTCATGCGTGTTGGTGATCAGCTTGATGATTTCCGACGCCGTGCTGCCACCCACCGGATTGCTCTTGTAGAGCACGGTGCCTTCGACCAGGTTCTTGATCGGGGCCCGCAGCGACGCGGTAAATGCCGCCGATGGCGTTGCAATGACGCCGCTGCCGCCCAGGTAGTAGCCGGCGCGCAGGTACAGCGCCAGGTTGACCAGCGCGCGGCTGCTGGCGTTGTAGGTACTCGCTTCGCGCGCGAAGCGGGTCGCGACCGCATTCAGGTTGGCGGCCGAATAGGCCTTGGCCGCTTGCGCCGGGGTCAGCGAAAACAGCGGATAGGTGCACTCGTAATCGGGCATGGCGACCAGGTAATCGGCCAGCGCGGCGCCGTTGTACGTGGTCAGGGTATCCATGTTCTTGCACTCGGGCGTGGCCGCGAGCAGATTCATGTTCATGCTCATGCGGCCGTTCTCGCTCGCTTTCGGCATCAGGTCGGTGCGCGGCTTGACGGTTGGTGCCACGTTGAAGCGCTGCTGTTCCACCGTCGGTGGCAGCGTCTGGCGCGCATGCGGCATTTGCGCCTGGTTCAAGCGCTGGTGCGTATGGCCTTCATCGGCCTGTTTTGCATAGGTGACATTGCTGAAACAGGCGCTGACCAGCCCGGCCAGTAATACGATTTTGCGTTCTACAAACATTGTCTCGCTCCTTGGAATTATCATTGTTGATTACGCTGCGCCGGTCAGGTTGTGTGCCGGCGCAGTCGTTCATGGCGCGGGAAAGGGGTGGTTCCCGCTATGCTGCAAAGCCATCAGGCGTGCTGATACTATCCCGGATGCATATAGGTAAATACTGCTGAAATGCTTTCAAAAACGGGTTTGTTCAATTTCCCCGACGGGACCGGCAATTCCGGCACAGCGGGCAGGGAGACGATGACGAAAAAGCCACACTTTTGACCGGCGAAAGTTGCCGCACCGGTCAGAGTGGGCGCTCGCTTACTTGGTAACGGTCAGTTTGTAGTTGCCCGCGCCGCTGTAGGACGAGACGATGATGCGGTAGTAGCCCGCCGCGGCGGCATAACTGATCGTTTCCTGCGATGCATCGCCGCTCGACTCGGCCACCTTGACCCACGCATTGTTTTGCCACTTCTCGATGCGCAGGTCGAAGTCGGTGCCGGCCGGGCCGCTCAGTACCGCGCCCAGGGTGCCGCCCTTGTACTCGAACCATGGCGATGGATGGATCGCTTCGGCCTTGTCGGCCAGGGTGGCGTTGTAGACGTCCGCGGCCGGTCCGGTGGTGGTGACGCCGACATCGAACGACACGGTCTTGGCCGGGGCGCTGATATTGGACAGCGCAAAGCCCGACGCAAAGCCGTTCCACCAGAGCGAATTAGTGCCCTTGGCCGCCACCGCGTTCGGCACGCTGGCGTTGAAGGCGCGCGTGGCCACGCCGTCGAACAGGTCGCCGCCGTCGCCCTGGTTCAGATTGTTTTCCGGATCGCGCTTGCCGTCCGCGTGTTCCATCTGGATGTACGGATGCCATTCGTCATTGTTGGAGCCGGCCGGGTCGATGTGGAACACCGCCAGTCCCTGGTCGGGCTGGTACAGGTTCTGGTCGCTCTTGTGGATCGCTTCCACATAAAACGCTTCGGCCGCGTTGGCCGGGTTGCTCCAGCGGTACAGCGAATGGCCGCCGGAAGTCTGGCTCAGGCGCCCGGTTGGCGCGCTGCGGTTGATCGCTGGATTGAGTTCGATCGCCGTATCCCAGCCGGCCAGGTGGCGCAGGAAGCCGACCGGCTGGGTCGGACGGAACTGGCTCTCGTGGCCCACGCCGCCGAAGCCCATCACGCAAAAGTTGGCCACCGAGCCTTGCGAGCTGCCGTCGTAGTCGTACAGGTCGGGCCAGCCCATGATCAGGTGACCCGATTCATGCACGAAGGTGCCGATCGCCAGCTGCTTGCCCATGTCGCTGATCTGGTAGCTGCCGGTACAGGCGCCGTTGCTGCAGAACTGTTCGCCCAGCCAGCCCATGTGCGGCCACAAGCCTTTCGACCATGGGCTGTCCGCTTCGCCCGCATAGAAGAAGTTCAGGCCCAGGATGTGGCCCGTGCTGTCACGGCTGAGCGTGGAGAAATCGAAGCCTTCGCTGTTCTTGACCCAGTTCAGCGCTTCCAGGATCAGCTCCTGCGCGCGCGGGCCGACGTCCAGGCTGTTGTCGGTGTAGTAGGACTTGGGACGCGTGGCACGGTAGTAGCGCGTGACGCTATTGCTGTAGTCGAGCTTGTTGCCTGAGACGGACAGGAAGTAGCCGCGCACCGATTGCGCATTGCCGAAGCCGGTGTATGCGGCATCGTTGAGGAACGATTCGACCTGCGGCTTGGTGATGGTGCCGGGCGCGTCGGAAAAGTCGATGATCACGGTCAGGCCGCGCATCTGGCCGGTGACGGCGGCGCTGGCCGCGGCGCTTGGTGACATCATCGCGGCGGTGCTGCGCTGCGCCGATTCCAGCGTGCGTCCGTGCATTTTCTGGTAGCGCTGCTGCGCCAGGCGCGCCTTGGCCGCCGTGCTCAGGCCCGGCTCGCGCTTATCCAGCGCGGTGCTGAACGTGCGCAGCCTGGCATTGGTGGCCAGCACGCCGCTCGACACCAGCTTGTCGCCCGTGGCGTTCACGTGTGCGTAGCAAAAACCTCGTTTGGCATTATCATAAATGATCAGCGAACCATCTTCGGTGCGCTGCTCGGCGTAGTAATCGTTGCCGTCGAGGCGGATTTTCAGCTTTTCGCCGCCCGGTTGGCGGAATTCGTAGGTATGGCCCTTGTACGGAATGGCCGCGTGGGATGTTAACGCCGCCAGCGACAGCACCATGCCGGCAGCTGCCGTAAGACTTGCACGCATCAAACTCATCTACTTCTCCGGTGTTGTAAAAAATGCAAGTATGCATGTGCAAAAAGCGCCCGTCTTGGCATATTTCGGCGTAATCTCGGTCGAAAGCGGCGTACACACGGCCTGGACAAACCCCAATGACGTAGCCCGCCAACTACGATATTTCCGCGTGGACAGGTTATATTTTCGGTTTGACCGCCTTTCTTCTTGTGCATTAGGATTATTAAATACACACTACTGACTTGAACCACGACCAGGGCCGTTGTCGCCATGTTGAACCGCCTGTTAAAGAAACCTCCCGAGGCTGTCCCTTCGTTTACGAAGCGGCGCTTTTTCGGCACTGAGCAAAAAGCGTTTTACGGCCGCCTGCGCCGCGCCTTGCCCAAGTGCTACATCTTCCCCGATATCCCGCTGAGCAAATTGATGATCCCGAGCAATCCGGATCCCAAGATCAAGAGCAGCCACCAGCAACACCTGAGTGGACGCCGCGTCGACTACGCCGTTTTCGACGCCCGCCTGCATTTGCTGTTCGTGATCGAGCTGACCGTGCCGCCGGTGCCCGGCGCCAATCCGGATATCATTCCCATCGCGGCCCTGATGGCCAGCGCCGGCATCCGCCGCTTCAGCTGGCCCAAGGACAACCTGCCCTCGACCGACCAGACCCTGCGCGCGCTGGCCGACTATTCGGCCGAGAACATGGCCAAGGAAGAGGGCGGCAACGGTCCTTCCTCGCAGTTGGGCGAGCACGAGCACACCGATGCGATTCCGGTCGTCGACACCATCATCCAGCCGCGCGCGGCCACCACCTTGACGCTCGAAGCGCTGGCCGGCATGGCGCCGCAGGGTGCGCTGAAAAGCCTGTATCCGCACGTGTGGGAACGCATCTGCCTGTTCTGTACCGAACCGCGCCACCTGCACCAGTACCTGCACTCGCTGTCGATGCAGGACCGCGGCGTCAAGCGGGCCGGTTTTTCGGAAGAAGCGCTCAACGAAATCGCCCGCATCCAGGTCGCCAACGTCGGCTATCTGCAGACCCAGACGGCGCCCGAACGGGCCAGCTGGAACGACGTGTTCACCGACCGTTAAGGCAAGCACCGGCGGCGTGCCGCAAATTCTCCGGCCGTCGCGCGAATTGACCGTTTGACATTGTCAATCCGCATTTCATCGCAGCGGGGGCCCGACGCGGGGGCGCCGCCCCTATAGTCTGGTCTGCAATTGCCGATCAACCAGACTATAGGAACCCCTCGCATGTTCAAGCTTTCCGCCCTTTGTTTTGCCTCCCTTGTTGCGCTGCACGCGCCCGCCGCCTTTGCGCAGGACGCCGCGCGTCCCGCCAGCGAACAGGCACTCGCCAGCAGCATCGACGCCGTCATCGCCCCGTACTACAAAGCCGACGCGCCGGGCGCGACCGTCATCGTCACCCAGGATGGCAAGACCGTGCTGCGCAAGGCCTACGGCATGGCCGACGTATCGAAGGGCAAGGCCATGACGCCCGACACGGCCCTGCGGCTCGGTTCCATCACCAAGCAGTTCACCGCGGTTGCCATCCTGATGCTGGCCGATGAAGGCAAACTCGCGCTCGACGACGACATCACCAAATTCCTGCCGGATTACCCCACGCGCGGCAAGCGCATCACCATCGAGCACTTGCTCACGCACACCTCGGGCATCGTCAGCTATACCAGCAAGGCTGGTTTCGACAGCAATGCCACGAAGGACATGAGCGTGTCCGGCATGATCGATACCTTCAAGAACGACGCGCTCAGTTTCGAGCCCGGCACGCGCTGGGCCTACAACAATTCCGGCTATTTCCTGCTCGGCGCGGTGATCGAAAAAATCGTGGGCCAGAGTTACGCCACGTTTATCGCCGAGCGCATCTTCACGCCGCTCGGCATGCAGCACACTGCGTACGAAGGCCACGAACGCACGCCGGGTCCGCGCGCGGTCGGGCACACCAAGGGCTGGTTCGGCGTCACCGCGTCCAAGCCGCTGAGCATGTCGCAGCCGTACGCGGCCGGCGCACTGGTCTCGACCGTGGACGACCTGGCGCGCTGGGATGCGGCCATCAGCGAAGGCAAGCTGCTCCAGCCGGCCACCTGGCAAAAGGCGCACACCAGCTACGCACTGGCCGACGGCAAACCGAGCAACTATGGCTACGGCTGGCAGGTCGGCAAGCTGCGCGGCGTGCCGATGGTGGCGCATGACGGCGGCATCAACGGCTTTTCCACTTCCGCCTTGCGGCTGCCGCAGCAAAAAGTGTATGTCGCGGTGCTGAGCAATACCGATGCACCCACGGTCCAGCCCGACATGGTGGCAAGCAAGGCTGCCGCCATCGCCATCGGCAATCCCTTCCCCGAATTGAAGGCCGTGAAAATCGACAACGCCTTGCTGGACGCCTATGCCGGCACCTACCGTATCGACGCGACCGCCACCCGCAGCTTCAAGCGCGACGGTGACAAGCTGGTCATGCAGCGCACCAACCGCGACCCGGTCATCCTGACGCCTTACGCGAACGACGGCTTCTTCATGCCCGCTTCGCTGACCACCTTCGTGTTCGCGCGCAACGACAAGGGCGAGGTGAGCCATGTGATGGTCCACAGCCAGGGTTCGGAGATGATCAACCAGCGCGTCGGCGCGCCCTAACGTACGCGGCGGGGCTTGGTAAATCTGCTACGCTGGCCTGACACATAACCTGGCGAGCGCAATGAGATCCATCCCCGACATCCTGAAAGACAGCAAGACAATCGCCGTGGTCGGCCTGTCGAACCGGCCCGAGCGTGCCAGTCACGCCGTGGCCGCTTACCTGCAACAGCAGGGCTACCGCATCCTCGGCGTCAATCCCGCCTATGCCGGCCAGCAGATCCTGGGCCAGCCGGTCTACGCCACCCTGGCCCAGGCCGCCGCTGCCCTCGATGGCCCGATCGATATCGTCGACTGCTTCCGCAGCGCCGACGCCATGGTCCCGCTCGCGCGCGAAGCCATCGACGTCGGCGCGCGCTGCCTGTGGATGCAGCTCGGCGTGGTCAACCAGGAAGCGGCCGACCTGGCCGCCGCGGCCGGGCTCGACGTGGTCATGGACCGCTGCATGAAAATCGAACACGCGCACAGCGGCGGCAAGGCATGAAGGCGCGCACCCGTTTCCGCGCGCCGGCGGACCTGACGCTGCGCGATGAGGATGCCGGCGCCACGCCGCTGCGCGATGAGGATGCCGGCGCCACGCCGCTGCGCGAGAACGGCGGCAAGCATCCCACATCGAAGGACCAGATCAAGGCGCACGAGCGCAAACTGACCGGTGCGCTGACCGCGAAGATTGCGTTGCACCAGCAGATGCTGTTCTCGCAGCGCAAGCAAAAAGTGCTCTTGGTACTGCAGGGCATGGATACCTCGGGCAAGGATGGCACGGTGCGCGCGCTGTTCAGCAGCATCAACCCCATGGGTTTGAATGCAACCCAGTTCAAGGCGCCCAGCCTGGACGAAGCGGCGCACGATTTTTTGTGGCGCATTCATCCGCACGTGCCGGGCGCCGGCGAAATCGCCATCTTCAACCGCAGCCATTACGAAGACGTGCTGGTCACCCGTGTGCAAAAGCTGATCGACGAAAAGGAATGCAAGCGCCGCTACGCCCACATCGCCGACTTCGAACGCATGCTGGCCGAAACCGGCACGGTGATCGTCAAGGTGTTCCTGCATATCTCGAAGGATGAGCAGCGCGAGCGCTTGCAGGCGCGCCTGGACGACCCGGAAAAGCAATGGAAGTTCGACGAAAACGACATCGTCCAGCGCAAGCGCTGGGATGACTATCGCGATGCCTACGAAAGGGCGATCGGCGCCACCGATGCCGACCACGCTCCCTGGTACATCATCCCCGCCAATTCCAAGACCCACCGCAACCTGCTGATCGCCAACCTGCTGCTGGAAGTGATGGAGGACCTGAACCTCGCCTTTCCCAAACCCGATCCGCGCCTGTCGAAGCTGAAGATCGAGTAGCCTGGCGCCGGGCGGCAAAGCTCAGGCCGCCCGCGCTTGCGCTTGCTGTTGCGGCAGTTGCTGCGACAGCGGCTGAGACAGCGGGATGGCCGCGTCGGGCAGGCCGCCGTCGAGCAAGCCGATCAAGCCGGCGAGCATGTCGCGGTCGGTCGCCACGTCGGCCGTGTTCAGCGCCAGGTCGCGCGCGATGTCGCGCAGGCGCCAGGTGATTTCGCGCGTGGCCACGGCTTTTTCGAACTGCAGGGTACCGTCGTCGTGGTCGTGCAAGCCATGATTGTTTTTCAGATACGCATCGAGCCCGGTGCTGATGAAGGCGCGCTCGATGTTCCTGATGCGTGCCAGCGCACGTTCGATCAAGGCCCATACGCGCGGCGAGCGCAAGGTCTCTTCGCCCAGCATCTGTTGACCGGCCTGCAGGGAATCGGCAATGCGGCTCAACAGCCGCGCGATGGCCTCGTCATCGTTCTCGTCGGGCCGGGATGGGGCGATCGGCCGGTTGGCCGGCTGGTTGCGCAAGGCGCCCGAAATGGCCGACAGAAAATGGTGCGGATGCTCGCCCGGAATGATTTTCAAGGCCAGTTCGGCACGCTCGAGCGGATAATCCTTGTGCAGCACGCCGGCGAGCATTTCCGCCACCGACACGGCCAGCCCCGGCCCGCTGATCATCCCGCCGGCCGACTGGCGCGGATAGCCGGTGCCGTCGAGCCGTTCGTGGTGTTCCGACACCGCCCGCGCCACCGAGACCGGATAGGACTCCAGTTCCGTGATCAGCACCTGGCCGATGCGCGGATGGATCACCAGGTGCGCCCACTCGTGCGGCAGCAGGCGTTTGCCCGGCTTCAGGTACGCCGGGTCGATGTACAGTTCCCCAACATCGTGCAACAGGCCGGCCAGCGCCGCCGCCATCTGGTCGTCGTTCGAAAGTTGCAACTTTTTCGCCATGCCGATCGACAGCAGGCTGACGGTGACGCTGTGTTCGAGCGCGCGCGGATTCTCGCGGTCGGTGAGGGTGATCATCATGCGCATGGCGTGGCCGAAGTGCATGTTCGCCAGCAGCGTCTGCGGCGAAATACCGCGCCCGGCGTTGGGCCCCAGGATACGGTTGATCGGCACGCTGGTGTCGAGAATGCGCTTGGCCGTCTCGAGGATCAGGTGGTTGTCGGCGCCGCCTTCAGCGCTCAGCGACGATTCCAGGGTCTTTTTGAGCTTATGCCCGCCCAAGGTGTCCTGCTGGGCGCGCGTCAGCTTCGTGCCTTTGGCTACCAGCTTCATGCCGCGTACATCGACAATGTCTTCGCTGGCCGCGACATCCATGACTTCGGTCAGCTTCATCAATTTGTTCAGGTAGTGCTGGTTGACGCTGGTGCTCAGGCTGGCGCGGCTCATGGGATTCTCCGTAACGGTGCACATATGATAGCAAGTATTGCCGCACAGCATTACATTGAGTATCAAATATTTGCTGCTGTATTTAGCAAACTGGCAGCTTTGGCCATGCTTGCGTCCCTGCCGATGCTCCCGGCTGCGCGGATGGGCGGTGTTGAATTGGCATAGAATGAGTTCCCATTCCCACTGCACGGAAACGACAATGTTCAAGATTTCGGCACTTCTCCTGTCCAGCCTGTCCGCTGTTGTATTGATGAGCGATCCGGCGCAGGCCCAGACGCCCGCGGCCACCCCTGCGGCAGCGCCGGCGCCGGCCGCGAGTTGCCCGGCCTTGCTCAAGCATAGCTTCAAGCGCCTGCAGGACGAGGCTCCGCAGGACCTGTGCCAGTACGCCGGCAAGGTCGTACTCGTCGTCAACACCGCCAGCTACTGCGGCTACACCACCCAGTACGAGGGGCTGGAAAAGCTG
Organism: Massilia pseudoviolaceinigra; assembly: GCF_030846505.1. Lineage (NCBI taxonomy): Bacteria > Pseudomonadati > Pseudomonadota > Betaproteobacteria > Burkholderiales > Oxalobacteraceae > Massilia > Massilia pseudoviolaceinigra. The sequence continues at coordinate 88,204 of NZ_JAVCWL010000009.1, forward strand.
TACGCCAAATACGGCAGCAAGGGCCTGGTGGTGCTGGGCTTCCCGTCGAACGACTTCGGCAAGCAGGAGCCGGGCAACGCCAAGGAAATCGCCGATTTCTGCTACAACACCTACGGGGTCAAGTTCCCCATGTTCGCCAAGACCTCGGTTACGGGCGCGGCCGCCAATCCCCTGCACGCGGGCTTGATCAAGGCCACCGGCAAGGAGCCGAAATGGAACTTCACCAAGTACCTGATCGACCGCAACGGCAAGGTCATCGAACACTATCCGAGCAAGGTCACGCCGCAAGACAAGCAGCTCGTCAGCAAGATCGAGCAGGCTCTGGGCAGCTGATCGGCTCACTGCGGGGGGCGGCGTACTGTCTGACCGTCAGGCGCTCAGGGCGAAACCTTCGTCGAGCCAGCCCGCGATCCCGCCCGTCATGATCTTGACCGGGCGCCCCAGCCGCGCGAGGCGGATCGCCGCCCGCGCGGCGCCGTTGCAATGCGGTCCGGCGCAGTAGACGACAAAGACCGTTCCGTCGGGATACCGGGCGATGGTCGATCCGATGATCTTGCGATGCGCCAGATCGAGCGCGCCCGGTACGTGGCCGCTGCCGTATTTGTCGTTGCCGCGCACATCGAGCAGCACGAAATCGGCTCTGCCGGCGGCCAGCGCCTCGTGTACATCCCAGCAATCGGTTTCGAACGCGAACTGCGCTTCGAAGTGCGCCAGCGCGGCGGGGGAAGAGGCGGGGGCGACAGCGGTAACGGCGGACATGAGCGTACTCCTTGTTGTGAAAGAGCGTCCATTATCGGCGCCCGTTCGCGCCCTGCTAAGTGGCGCAAAAGCCATTCTGCATTAAGATTGCGCCATGAAAAAACATCTCGTCGTCGCCCTTGCCTATGACGGCCTGTGCACCTTCGAATTCGGCTGCACGGTCGAAGTGTTCGCGCTCGAACGTCCGGAACTGGAGGTGGACTGGTACGAATTCGCTGTATGCGCGGCCGAACCGGGGCCGATCCGCGCCGCCGGCGGCATCGTCATCAGCGCGCCCTACGCGCCGCAGCTGCTGGAGCGGGCCGATACCATCGTCATCCCCGGCTGGCGCGATCCCGACGAGGCGCCGCCGCCCGCCTTGCTGGCGCTGCTGCGCGCCGCCCATGCGCGCGGTGCGCGTTTGTGTTCGATCTGTTCGGGCGTGTTCGTGCTGGCCGCGGCCGGCCTGCTCGACGGCTTGCGCGCCACCACGCACTGGCGCTATGCCGACCGGCTGGCACGCCGCTATCCGGCGATCGAGGTGCTGCCGGACGACCTGTATGCCGATGCCGGCCAGATCATCACCTCGGCCGGATCGGCGGCCGGCATCGACATGCTGCTCTATCTGGTGCGGCGCGATCATGGCGCCCGGGTCGGCAATCTGGTGGCGCAGCGGCTGGTGGTCGCCCCGCACCGCGAAGGCGGGCAGGCGCAGTATCTGCCGCGGCCCATGGCGCACGACGAAAAAGGACGCCTGACGCGCCTGATGGATTGGGTGCGCGTGCATCCGGCCGAGCCGCATACGGTGGCCAGCATGGCGCTGCGCGCGGCCATGAGCGAGCGCACCTTGCAGCGCCAGTTCCATGACGCCACCGGTTTCGGCGCGCACGAGTGGCTCATCCGCGAGCGCATCGCGATCGTCAAGGACTTGCTCGAAAACCCCGAATTGCCGCTGGCGCAGGTGGCCGAGCGGGCCGGTTTTGCTTCGGAAGCATCGCTGCGGCATCACTTCCGCCGCCTTGCCGCCACCACGCCGGGCGCGTACCGGCGCCAGTTCGCGCGTGTCGCTGCCTGAAAGGCCGGGCTATTGATGGCGGATGCGGAACCAACATCGCCGACCGTGATCTAAAAGGTTAGACTAGACGGCTGGCAGCCGTTTGCGGGAATCTTTGAGGAGAATGCAATGAGTGCGAGAGACCTTTTTATTGAAGAACAAGGCATGCGGGCAGACGATATTGATGTTTCCTGGCTCGGGAAAGGCGGCGAGCCACCGGCTGCGTTCGCTACGCAGGAAACCGGGGAACCGGCATTTGCGGACCAGTTCGGCAAAGCCGACACCATGCGCCAGTTCTTTCTCGGCCACCTCCCGCGCATCCTCGTCATCGGCATGGTTCTGGTAGCGACGGCGGCCGCAATGGCGTCCGGCGACAGCGGCATTCCCGCGCCTTGCCGGCTCTGATCGATATCATCGGCGGCCGCGCCGCGCCTGCCGCGCCGTTTATCACTGATCGCTTATAACTGGTAATTCTTGCGCACCTCGTCAATCAGCAAATGCCGCGAGCTGCGCTCTTTTTCATGGGGCGCGAACTGGCCGCTGGCGGTGTCGAGCAGGTCGACCGCCAGGGTCAGGCAGATCCGGTCGCGTGTCGACAGCGCCTGCTCAACGGGCTTGCCGATGATGTCGCGGATGATCATCGTCGCCAGTTCCTTCGAGGCGATTTCCTCCGGCAAGCCGGTTTTGGTGCATATCCCATAGGTGCCCTCGAGGAAGTGGCGCCACTCTTCGCGCAGGTGCTCGTCCAGGCCCGCGCCGAGCTTGGGGTTCTCGGTGCACAGGCCGGCCGCCTTCAACTGGGTCAGCCGGGCGCGGTAACGCTCGGCGAACACGCGGAAGGCGTCGGCGTCGCCGTGCAGCGACTGCAGCAGCCCGATCCACGAAGCGTAGCCCCTGGCATAGTAGGCCATCGCCTTGTGTTCCTCGTGCTGGCCAAAAAAGGAGTCGCAGCTCACGTCCAGGCGCAGGCGGTAGGATGCGCGCGGCATCATCGAGCGCCGCTGCAGCACCGCCAGCTCTTCCGCATCGATGCCGGACACCGCCAGCAGCTGTTGCTCCGTGAAGAAGCAATCGCTCAGGTATCGGATCAGTTCCATGGCCCCCTCTTTCGTTAGTCGATACGGCTTACTATACAAGCTTGTGCGGCCTGCACGGTTCGGCTACCATCGAACCATGAAAGACGGCCCCAACATTATCGGCATTGCCGCCCTGATCGGCGATCACGCGCGCGCGGAAGTATTGACCGCCCTCATGTCGGGCATGGCCCTCACCGCCACCGAACTGGCCGACATCGCCGGCGTCACCAAGCAGACCATCAGCGCCCACCTCGCCAAGCTGGTCGACGCCGGCCTGCTTGCGGTGGAAGCGCAGGGCCGCCACCGCTACTTCCGCCTGGCCGACGACGACGTGGCGCAGCTGCTCGAATCGCTGATGAACGTCGCCTTTCGCACCGGCGCGGTGCGGCTGCGTTCGAGCCCGCGCGAGCCGGCCTTGCGCAAGGCGCGCGTGTGCTATGACCATCTGGCCGGCGAACTTGGTGTGCTGGTGTACGAGCGTCTGCTGGCGCATGGCGCTTTCATTCCCGATGCCGACGGACTGCGCCTGACCGGCGCCGGCAGCGCCATCGTCAACGTGATCGGCGTCGACACGGCAGCGGCGGCCGGCACGCGGCGCGCCTTTTGCCGCACCTGTCTCGACTGGAGCGAGCGCCGCCACCACCTGGCCGGCGCGCTGGGCGACGCACTGCTGGCACGCTTCGAGGAAATCGGCTGGGCCAAACGCTCGCTCGATTCGCGCGTGGTTGCGTTCAGCGACGCCGGCGAACAGGATTTGCGCGTCTGGCTGGCTTAGGCCAGCACCGCCATCATCGGTCCGCGCAGCGCATTGCAAACCATCAGGCCGGTGGCGCGCTCGAGCATCGGGCGCGTGACGATGGCTTCTTCCGCATCCCACCGGGCATCGGCCAGCACCAGCGCGCGCATGATCCCGGGCAGCAGGCCGCACGCCAGGGCAGGAGTGCGCCAGCGCCCGTCGACCTGCACGAACACATTGCTGCGGCCTCCCTCGGTCAGTTCGCCGCGCTCGTTGAAGAACAGCATATCGAAAGCGCCTTGCGCCTCGGCCGCGCGCCAGGCGGCGTCGTAGCGCGTGCGCACGCTGGTTTTGTGGCGCAGGAACAGATCGTCGGCGCGCATCGCGTCCTCCGCCAGCAGCACGCGCGCCGGCTGCGCCAGCGCGGCCAGCGCGCCGCTTTGCACGCTGAACGCGCCGGACGGGCCGAGCGCGAGCCGCATGCGCGATGCCACCCCGGGCGCCAGCGCGGCGCAGGCGGCATCCAGCGCTGCGTGGGCGCCGGCTTGGTCGAACGGGAAGCCGAAGTAGCGCGCCGACCGCGCCATGCGCGCCAGGTGCAGCGCGCGGTGGCGGCAGCCATCGTCGCGCGTGGCGTGCAGGGTTTCGAAGACCTCGATCTCATTTTGCAGGCCGGTCAGGAAGCGCGCCTTGAGCTGGCACTCGGCATATTCGTCGGCGGCGTCGCTGTCGTACACGATGCCGGCGCCCACGCCCATCTCGCCGCGCCGCGTGCCGCCGTGCTGCGCCTGCAGCGTCAGGGTGCGGATCGGCACCGACAGGCAGAAGTCGCCGATCGCGTCAGGCATGGAAGCTGGATCGAACCAGCCGATGGCGCCGGTGTAGACGCCGCGCGCGGCCGGTTCGAGCTCGCGGATGATTTCCATCGCGCGCCGCTTGGGTGCGCCGGTGATCGAGCCGCACGGGTACAGCGCGGCGACGATGTCGGCCAGGGTAGCGTGCGGGCGCAGGCGGGCGCGCACGGTGGACGTCATCTGCAGCACGCTGGCAAAGCGCTGCACGTCGAACAGCGCCGGCACCTCGACGCTGCCGGTGACGGCGATGCGTCCCAGGTCGTTGCGCAGCAGGTCGACGATCATCAGGTTTTCGGCGCGGTTCTTGGCGTCGGCCGCCAGGGCGCTGGCGCGGCGCGCATTCCCGGCCTCGTCGTCGCTGGCGGGGGCGGTGCCTTTCATCGGACGCGCCATCAGCTCGCCGCCTTGGTGGCGCACGAACAGTTCGGGCGAGAGCGACAGCACGGCGCCGCCGTCGGGCAGGGCGATCAGGGCGCCGTAGGGCACCGGCTGGCGTTCGCGCAGGCGGGCATACAGCGCGTGGGGCGAACCGAAGGCGTCGAAGTGCAGGCGGTAGGTGTAGTTGACCTGGTAGGTGTCGCCGGCGGCGATGTAGTCGTGGATGCGCTTCAAGGCGTCGCTGAACGCGGCTTGGTCGACGTTGGCGCGCACGTTGCCGATGCCGGCCGGGCCGTCCTGTGCTGGCGCGTGCGCGGCCAGCCAGGCCGTCACCTCGTCGAATGACAAGCGGGTGCAGGTGTCGAACAGCAGCAGTTGCGCCAGCGGACCGGTGGCGCGATGCGTGCCGATGCCGAGCAGCTGCCCGCCCAGTTCATAACTGAGTACCGCCACCGCATGCAGCCCGCGTCCGAGCGCCGCCTGCAACTGCGCCAGCAGGTCCGGCCATGTGCTCGCGTCGTCGCAGCGCAAGGCCCCCGCATGGCCCGTGTACAGGCGCGAACCGCCGCCGGTGGCGTCGTCGAGCAGGGCAAAGCAGTCCACGGGGTTCATCGGTGTACGCGCGCTCAGGCCGCCAGCAGCAGGGAAATCTGCAGGGCCGTGCCCTCGGTCGGGTTGTGGCGGAAGCCGCTCTTGGCGTAGCGGTGCCAGCGTCCGACCACGTAGCTCACCAGCAGGCTGGCGCGGGCGGCGACGTCGGCTTCCTGGCCGTGTCCCTGGGTGACGGCCAGGCGCAGCGACTGCTTGCACGCCAGTTCGATCTTGTCGTAGAACTGGTTCATGCGCAGCTGCAGGCGCTCGTCTTCGTTGACCAGGGCGTCGCCGATCAGCACGCGCGTCATGCCGGGATTGTTGGCCGCGAAGCCAAGCAGCATCTGCAGCACGGCGTGCGCCTGGTCGACGCCGCCCTGTTCGTTTTCGGCGATCTGGTTAATCAGGCCGAAGACGCTCGATTCGATGAAGTCGATCAAACCTTCGAACATTTGCGCCTTGCTGGCGAAGTGGCGGTACAGCGCCGCTTCGGATACGTCCAGCCGTGCTGCCAGTGCCGCCGTGGTGATTTTCTCGCCTTTGGGCTGCTCCAGCATGGTGGCCAGAGCCTGGAGGATTTGCAGCTTGCGCTGGCCCGGCTTGGTGCTTGCCATGTGTTCTCGATGAGGTGGGTTGACGATGTCAGCGCAGTCGATTCATGCATCTCGGCAACTGAAGCACGGATTTTACTTTGACATCGACATAAGCGGGGCGTTTTAACTTTTTTGGCAACGGCGCAACACCGATCGGGTCCATCATGCGCAGGTACTGGGTGACCCAGGCTGTGCGCATGCCCACCTGTTTGGCGGTGCGCAGGTTGGCCAGGGTGTCTTCGACCAGGATGCAGCGCTGCGCGGCAACGCCGTGCTTGCGCAGCAGGCGGCGCAGCATCAGCTTGGACGGCTTGGGCCGCAGCTGGCCGTGCACGTGCATGTTTTCGATGGCGATGTGGTGGCTGAAGTGGCGCCGCAATCCCAGATGGCGCATCACGTCGGTCGAGTAGCGGGTCGGCGCGTTGGTCAGCAGGATTTTTTGCCCCGGCAGGCGCTTGAGCAGGCGCGCCAGCCCGCGTTCGTAGCGGATCATGTCTTCCAGCCGCTCGATGTGGTGGGTTTCGTGAAGGAAGTCGGCGGCGCTGACCTGGTGGTGCTTGATCATCCCGAGCAGGGTGGCGCCGTAGCGTTTCCAGTAGTCGAGGCGGGCGGCGTTGACCGCGTCCGCGCTGGCGGGCGTGACGCCGTCGCCCAGCACGCGCGCGATGAACACGTTCATGTTGGCGGTAATGGTGGGGAAAATCGCGTGCGAGGCGTTATGCAGGGTATTGTCGAGATCAAACAACCAGAGCGGGGCGGAGCGGGTAAGATTGGACACAGGGGACCTGATTAAAAACGCAATAACGAACCAACAAGGAAATAAGGCATGAGACGTCCGATTATAGTGGTGTTCCTCAGTTTGCTGATGCTGGCCCTGCCGGCGGCCTGGGGCGCCGAGCGCGGCGCGCTGTTCAAGATCAGCGGCAGTGGCCATACGATGCATTTGTTCGGCACCATGCATGTGGGCTTGCCGGAGTTCTATCCGCTCGAGCCGCGCATCGCCACGGCCGTGAAGGATGCCTCGGCGCTGGCGCTGGAAGTGGACCTGCTGCAGGATCCGGCCAAGCTGGGTGCGGCGATGCAGGCGCATGCCTTGCTCGCGCCCGGCAAGCCGGGCTTCCAGGATCGCTCGCCGGCTTTTCGCAAGCGCGTGGAACAGGCCTTGAAAAAGGCGAAGATCGATCCGGCCGCGGTGGCGCGCTTCAAGCCGTGGCTGGTGGCGACCACCCTGACGCTGGCCGAGTACGCGGCCGAGGGTTACCAGGCCGAGCTGGCGGTCGACATCAAACTGGCGCAGATGGCGCGCGCGAGCAAGGTGCCGGTGATCGAGCTCGAATCGATCAGCGCCCAGTTCGCGATGTTCGACCGCTTGGGCGCGGAGGAGCAGTGGAAGTTCCTGGAAGAGAGCGTGGACATGATGGAGTCCGGCAAGCAGCGCGCCGAAATGCGCCAGATTGTCGACGCCTGGGGCTCGGCGGACAAGGCCGGGCTCGATGCGGTGGCAGCCAAGGTCGAGAACGACACCAGCGTATCCGGCAAATTCATGCAGAAAATTCTGTTGGACGAACGCAACGGCCCGTTGGCGGACAAGCTGGCCGCCTTGCTGGTCAAACAGGACAAGAGCGTGGCGGCGATCGGGGTATTGCATCTGATCGGCAAGAACAGCGTACCGGCCTTGCTGCGCGCGCGCGGACTGACGGTCGAGCGGGTGTACTGATCTGGATAGTGCAGAGCTTGGGGGGAGGGTGCCGCGGGAGGAATGGTGCCCTTTACGTGGATTGAACACGTGGCCTCTCCCTTACCAAGGGAGTGCTCTACCACTGAGCTAAAAGGGCGGTACTGTTGGCGGCTGATGCCGCCATAAAAATTTTAGTGCGACCGGATCATAGTGCCAAAAGCCTGTTCGGTCAAGACTTCGAGCAGCAAAGAGTGCTCAATTCGTCCGTCGATGATGTGAACCGTGTTCACGCCCGACTTGGCCGCATCGAGTGCCGATGAAATTTTAGGCAGCATGCCACCCGAAATGGTGCCGTCGGCGAACATTTCGTCGATCTCGCGCGCCGACAGATCGGTCACGAGGTTGCCTTTTTTATCTTGCACGCCAGCGATGTTGGTCATCATGATCAGCTTTTCGGCTTTCAGGATTTCCGCGATCTTGCCTGCGACGACGTCGGCATTGATGTTGTAGGCCTGGCCATCCTGGCCGAAGCCGATTGGCGAAATGATCGGAATGAAGGCATCGTCTTGCAGCGCCTTGACCACGGCCGGGTTGATGGCGTCGATTTCGCCGACAAAACCGATGTCGAGGAACTCGCCCGGGTTTTCCTTGTCGGGCATGGCCATCTTGCGCGCACGGATCAGGCCGCCATCTTTGCCGGTCAGGCCGACAGCCTGGCCGCCGTAGTGGTTAATCAGCATCACGATATCTTGCTGGACTTCGCCGCCGAGCACCCATTCAACCACTTCCATGGTTTCTTCGTCGGTAATGCGCATGCCTTGCACGAAGCTGCCTTGCTTGCCGATTTTTTTCAGGGCGTTGTCGATTTGCGGACCGCCGCCGTGCACCACGACCGGGTTCATGCCGACCAGCTTGAGCAGGATGACGTCGCGCGCGAAGCCGTGCTTGAGGCGTTCGTCGGTCATCGCATTGCCGCCGTATTTGATGACAATGGTCTTGCCATGGAAATTGCGGATATACGGGAGTGCCTCGGCCAGGATCTGCGCCTTGATCTGCGGGGAAACCGCGGTCAGGTCGTCTTGATGGTCGGTCTTCAGTTTGGGCAAAGGAGCGGTCATGGCGGGTCCGAAAATGAAATTTTGCGAGATTTTACAGGCAACAGGGAGAAGCTTGTGGGCATTATAGGGCTATCTTGTTGTATTTTCATTTTTGATCCGTTAGGCTGGGCTTAAATGAATCTCCTCCGCGCTCCAGCTCCGTTTCGCGGCCCCCGGCGCAGTGCACCAATCGATCAGGAAACATGCCCATGAATGGCATCGCCCGCACGTGTCTTTTCCCATTGTGGCTGACCTCGCCTGAAAGCGGCGCGCCATGAGTACCTGCAGCCGCTGTGGGGCGCAGTTCGGCTGCGCCATGGCCGACGGCACTGCGGGGCCGTGCTGGTGCACGGAGTTGCCGCCGGTGGTGGCGGTGCCGGTCGAGGGCGGGGCGGCTGCTTGCTGGTGTCCGGCGTGCCTGGAGGCGCATATCGAGGCGCACAAAGACTCCGCGGACCAGCCTGCGCGCGAATGAGTGCGGGTAGCCAGGCGCGGATCAGCCTGGGAGCGCTGGAGCGCGCGCACCATCGGTGCCGATGTTCGAGGGTTGGGCGAGCGGACTAATCCCCTTCCTGAGGTGTGGACGGCGTCGATACGGGCTTTCCGAATGCCGGTTTATGTGCAGGGTTGGCGCCGATGCCCACCGCCTTCTCGGTGGTAGCCGTCAGTTTGGCCAGTCCAACATAGCCCGTCAGAATCGATCCGACAATATGCAGCATTTGCTTCTCGCAACGATCTTCATGGCAGCGACGATTCCCGCTTGTTTCGCCTCGTGGGAGGTAAAACGCACCGATCTGAGGATTTCCTGGCTGCGTGGAGAGAGCGGTGATTTGGTCTCTACATTGCTGGACAATTTTTTCACAACATGTCGTAGGTCTTCTTCCGAAATAGTTCTCAGGAATGCGAACATGGGAGCCTCCTCTCGGTCGAATTGAATCACTCCAGTTATAGACCTCACGGGTGTGTTCAAGTTCCCTGATCGCGCCGGCGCACGATTGAGGCGTGTCGAAGTCCGGTAGGTATGCATGCTTAATATGAGGGCAGTCACAAGGAGTTGATGATGGCTGGTCTGTACGACATGGACGTGCTTGCCTGGTCGATCGAACAGGCGGCGCTGTTGCGCGAACGCCGGTGGTCCGCGCTCGATATGGAGAACCTTGCCGAGGAGATCGAGGACGTGGGCAATAGCATGCGGCGCGAGCTCGGCAGTCGGATGGCCGTGCTGATTGCCCACCTGCTCAAGTGGCAGTTTCAGCCTCAGCTGCGCAGCAAAAGCTGGCTCGCATCGATCAATGTGCAGCGCGCCACGATCAACCGCAGGCTTGGCAAGATGCCAAGTCTAAAGAGCGCCCTTACCGACGATGACTGGCGGCAAGAGGTCTGGGACGACGCGCTGGTACTTGCCATCAAGGAGACCGGGCTGCATGAGTTTCCGGACATGCCAATATGGACCAGCGCGCAGTTACTGGACCCGGCGTTTCTTCCTCGGTAGTCGCTGGCTCATGCCGGCCCTTCAACCGGGCTCACCGTCGATATATGCCGTCGCCGCTGGCGTTTTGCCGGCACATCATCGTCATTCGCGCCACGATCTTGCCGCCGCGCAGGCATTTTCAGTCGTGCCGGGCTCGCTTGGGCTTACCATACGGAGACTGGGTTGGCTTTGAACAGGAGCGGTCAATGGCAGATTTGTACGACACCGACGTGGTGGCCTGGGCATACCAACAGGCTGCTTTATTGCGCGCGCGGCAGTGGTCGGCGCTCGACTTTGACAATATCGCCGAAGAGATCGAAGGCGTGGCTAAGGCTGAAAAGCGCGAGCTGGGGCGGCGCATGTCGGCCTTGTTTGCGCAATTGCTGGAATGGAAGCTGCATCCTGCGCGGCGTGACAGTGGATTGCTAAGGAGTATCGGCGACCAGCGCGTGAGTATCGGGCGCGTCTTGCGCAAGATGCCTAGTTTGCAGTCGGCCTTGATCGACATTGAATGGCTCGACGATGCTTGGAAGGATGCTCTGGGCATTGCCGGCGGAAGCATGGAACTGGACGGATTTCCGCGAAGGTGCCCGTGGACGCTTGTTCAAGTGCTCGCTGAGCATTTTTTGCCGGATTAGCGCTTCCAGATTGAATTTGCCTCATCAATCAAGCGCGGCCCTGCACCGTCGTTGGGGCCAGGAGCGCCGTCGACGGGAATGTCACCCCGTCGACGCTAGCCTTAGCGCTTGGTCTGAAAAAAGCGCATCATTTCCCGGCTGGCATCCGGACCCTTGCCATCGGTATAGCTGCCGCGCGCGCTGCCGCCGGACCAGGCATGGCCAGCGCCGTGGATCAGCCACTGTTCCGCCTGCGGCGTCCCATCGGCGCGCTGGTGCACGGTGCGCGTGTAGGCGTGCCCGTCCGGAACGCGGCCCGGCTCGGTGACGAAACCCTTCGACTCGTGATGCGCGCCGCGCTTGATCAGCTCGTCGCCATTGACCGGATGCACGGTCGTATCCTTGTCGCCATGGAACACGATGATGGGAATCGATTTGCCGCTCGCCTTTTGCGGCCCGAAATTGCCCTTCATCGCCGCCAGCGCCGACGGCAAATCGTGGGCCGAGGCGAACGGCAGCCCCGAATGCACGCCCACGGCCGCGTACAGCTCCGGATACAAGGTGCCCATGATGGTCGCCATCGCTCCGCCGGCCGACAGCCCGGCCACATACACCTGGGTCCTGTCGACGGCATGGTTGTGCATCACCGCCTCGGTAATGCCGGCAATAATCGAAGGTTCACCCTGGCCGCGTTGCTGGTCGACCGCATTGAACCAGTTCCAGCAGCGCGAGGAATTGGCTTGCATCGATTGCGCCGGATATACGACCAGGCACTGCATTTCCTCGGCCAGCGCGTTCATCTGCGTGCCCGTGGCGAAGTCGTCCGGGTCTTGAGTGCACCCGTGCAACATGACCACCAGCGGCATCGGCTGCCCGTTGTAGCTGCTCGGCTCGTACAACTTGTAAGTCCGGGTGCCTGCCGCATTCGTGAAGCTGCCGTCCGTAAATTTGCCCGGAAGCGCCTCGGCCGGGGTCGACGACATGCCACCGTGCATGCCTGGCAGGTCGAAATGCGGCATCTTGAATGCGGTATGACCGCTCGCTCCCGAACGGTCGAGCTTGGCCAGCAGCTCGGGCATCAGGTTGTTGAATGCCGCCGTTGCTTCCTGCACCGCATTCTTGACATATTGCTCCTGCGTGGGCGCGGCTGCATCTTGCGACCCCGCTTGCGGCTGCGACCCTGCATGCGACGCCGCCTCTGCCTGCGCCCCCGCTTGCGCGTGGGTTGGCGCGATCGGCGGCACCACGCTGTCGCGCCCGGCCGCTCTGGCGTGCGCCGGCGGCGTGTTCAGGTCGCGCATGGTGGCGGCGCCTTCGCGCGCTGCCGCTGCCTGCTGGGCAGCCGCGGCTTTGTGGGGCGTCAGGACCTTGAGGGCCTCATGAATGGCGCTGGTAGCGGCCTTCGGTCCCTGGCCCATCAGGGTCTTGGTTGCGGCCCGCATATTCGCGAACAGTTTCTCATTGAGTTTCATTGGCTTTCCTTATATAAGCGCATCAAAGGATGCGGCCCGCCAGTGCTGTCTTGATCACGCTGCTCGCATGCAGGGCGCCAAGTACAAAGATGGATTCGATGGTTGCCAGCGCCAGTTCCACCGACACGTCGCTGGCAATGCTGGCCATGCCCAGTACCTGGATCTGCAACCGTTCGCCCGCTTCCAGCGCCGCTTCGAGGTCGGCGCGGGAATAGTGATGCATTCCCAACACCAGGCTCTTGCGCGCCACCGTTTGCCGCACTACCTCGGCATGGGTGTTCAACTGGTTCCGGATCGCTGTGCGTATCAGGTCCGTCCGGTTCGAATAAAAGCCTTCACTGACCAGCAGGTCGATCTGGCCCAGATCGATCAAGCCCAGATTGATGGTGATTTTTTCCGATTCAGCGGGTTTGAGTTTCAGGTCCCGGGCATTCATACGTCTCCATATCATCTGTGTGGCATCCGTATGCCATCTGTATGGATGGTAGTCTACCCCTCTGGGGTCCTCCGTCAAGCGCGATTCGTCTGAATGCGATAATGGCGTCTTTATGTATCAATCCCGTCACAGCGGAGGAACGATGGCAAGCATCACAGGAATCGACCATGTGCAGGTGGCCATGCCGGTCGGCGGCGAAGCGCAGGCGCGCGCGTTTTACAGTGGCGTGCTGGGCCTGGCCGAAGTGCCCAAGCCGGCCCACCTGGCCGTGCGCGGCGGAGCGTGGTTCCAGTGCGGCGCCGCCCAGCTCCACGTGGGTGCCGACAGCGCGTTCCAGAGCGCCAGAAAAGCGCATCCAGCCCTCATCGTCGACGGTTTCGCCGAGTTCGTCGGTGCGTTGGCTGACGTTGGCGTTCAGGTTGAGCTGGAAGAGATGGTCGCCGGCCTGCGGCGCGCCACCGTGAACGATCCCTTCGGGAACAAGGTCGAGCTCATCGAGCAACGTTAAAAGAAGGCATAATCCGAGCATGAGTCCCGACCTGCAACCCGGCTACCGCTTCGAGTGGAGCTACACCGTCCCAGCGCGCGCCACCGTGCCGCAGCTGTACCACGACACCGATTTCTGCCGCGACATGCCCCACGTGCTCGCCACCGGCTACATGGTCGGCATGATGGAACTGGCCTGCGTGCACGGCCTCATGCCGTTCACGGACTGGCCGCGCGAGCAAAGCGTGGGCACCATGGTGCATTTTTCGCATTTCGCGCCCACCCCGCCCGGCATGACGCTGGTAATTAAAGGCGAAGTGCTCGAAGTGGCGGGCCGGCGCGTGCTGTTCCGCGTCGAGGCCTGGGACGGGGTCGACCGCATCTGCGAAGGCAGCCACGAGCGTCACGTGATCGATCCTGCCCGCTTCAATGCCAGGGTGGCCGCCAAGGTTGCCACCGGCGCCGGGAGCGGGGGCGGGGCCGCATGAATCCCGAACTGCAGACGCCGGTGCCGTCCCCCTGCATCAGCCTGTGCGAAATGGCGCCCGATACCGCGTCCGGTAAGGGCCTGTGCCGCGGCTGCCTGCGTACCCTCGATGAAATCGTCGCCTGGGGCAACGCCCCGGACGAGTACAAACGCGCGGTCTGGGCCGAAATCCGCCGCCGCGAAGCCGAACTGGACTTCGACTAAATGAACTTCTATACGCCGCAGCAAGCGGTCACCGGCCCCGCCTACGGGACCGGCTTCAAGGCCTTCGCCACCGTCGTCACCCTGGTGCTGCTGCTGTACGGCGCCAGCGTGGCGTGGCGCTTTCCGGTGATGTCGTTCGGCCTGGGCGTCAAGGCGCTGCTGCTGGGCGCCGGCCTGATGCTGGGCGTGAGCTATTACTGGTTCCTGCGCGCCACCACCACCATCGACGCCACCGGCATCCGCCAGACCTGGCTGTACGACAAGCAGGTCGAATGGCGCGATGTGCGCGGCGCCAAGATGATCGGCATTCCCTACGCTTCCTGGCTGTTTCCGCCGCGCATGGTTGTGCGAACCGGCAATTCCTTCACCACCTTCAATGGCGGCTCGCAAGCCGTCCTGATCGAGTTCGCCAAGATCTCGCTCGCGTTCCAGATGAAAAAATGAGTTCCCCATGAATGCAATGTTAAATCCCGACCCGGCGCGGCTGCCGGCGTCGATGCAGGTGTTCGAGCGCGGCTGGTTGTCTTCCAATAATGTGCTGTTTACCGGTTCCGCCGAAACCACCCTGATCGACAGCGGCTACAAAACCCACGTGCCGCAGACGCTGGCGCTGGTCGGCCACGCGCTCGGCGAACGGCCCCTGGGGCGCGTCATCAATACCCACCTGCATTCGGACCACTGCGGCGGCAATGCGGCGCTGAAGGCACGCTACGGCTGCCGCATCGGCGTTCCGGTGGCCGAGGCCGCCAACGTTGCCGCCTGGGACGAGGACGCGCTCAGCTACAAAGCCACCGGCCAGCAGTGCGACCGGTTCGGGGTCGACTTCACCGTCTCGCCCGGCGACGAGCTGGAACTGGGCGGCAAACTGTGGCAAGCGCTGGGCGCGCCCGGCCACCATCCGCATTCGCTGATCTTCTTTTGCCCCAGCGAAGGCATCGTGATTTCGGCCGACGCCCTGTGGCGCAACGGTTTCGGCGTGATTTTTCCCGAGCTCGACGGCGAATCGGGCTTCCTCGAAGCGCGCGCCACGCTCGACCTGATCGGCAGCCTCGACGCCCGCCTGGTCATCCCCGGGCACGGCGCCATGTTCACCGACGTCCAGCCGGCACTGAAAAGGGCATTTACCCGCCTGAACTTCCTCGAAGCCGATCCGCTGCGCAATTCTGAAAACGCGGTCAAGGTCATCCTCAAGTTCTTGCTGCTCGAACGCCAGCGCATCAGCCTCGCTGACGTGACGGCCATGTTCGCCACCATTCCCGTGCTCGAAGGCGCGCGCGGGCGGCATCTGCAGCGTTTCGAGACATCCTCGCAGATGGCCGACTGGGCCGTGCAATCGCTGGTGCGGGCTGGCGCAGCCAAGCGCGACGGCGAGGATCTGGTCAACAGCGACTTGTAAACACGCTGCAGCTGATTTTCAAGCACGATCGTTCTTTTTTCGCACTATAATGCTTGGGAATTGCTTCCATCCACTTTTTTCGATTGCGAGACCGACATGGCATTGCCCGCCGCGCTGCAAAACCTCACCCTTCCCGTCATTGGATCGCCGATGTTCATCGCCAGCGGGCCCGCGCTGGTGGCGGCGCAGTGCAAGGCGGGGATCGTCGGTTCCTTCCCCGCGCTCAATGCCCGTCCGGCCGAGCTGCTCGATACCTGGCTGACCGACCTCAAGAAAGAGTTGTCCGATTACCAGGCCGCCAATCCGGGCGCCAAGGTCGGGCCGATCGCCGTCAACCAGATCGTGCACCAGTCCAACGACCGTCTGGAACACGACGTGGCGATGTGCGTCAAGCATCAGGTACCGATCATCATCTCCTCGCTGCGCGCGCCGCCGAAGGAAATGCTGGACGCGATCCACAGCTACGGCGGCATCGTGATGCACGATGTGGTGTCGATCCGGCATGCCGAAAAGGCGCTGGAAGCCGGTGTCGACGGGCTCATTCTGGTGGCTGCCGGCGCTGGCGGGCATGCAGGTCCCTTGTCGCCGTTCGCGCTGGTGGGCGAGGTGCGTAAATTCTTCCATGGCCCGGTGGCCTTGTCGGGATCGATTGCCACGGGCGACGCGATTCTGGCGGCGCAGGCGATGGGCGCCGATTTTGCGTATATCGGCTCGCGCTGGCTGGCGACGAAGGAATCGAACGTGACCGATGAGTACCGCGACGCGATCGTGGAATCGGCGGCGGCGGATATTGTTTACACCAACTTGTTCACCGGCGTGCACGGCAACTACCTGAAGAAGTCGATTATCAATGCCGGCCTCGATCCGGATGCCTTGCCGGAGTCGGACAAATCGAAGATGAGTTTCGGTTCGGGCAGCGCCAAGGCGTGGCGCGATATCTGGGGCGCGGGGCAGGGCGTGGGGATGATGAATGATGTGCCGACGGTGGCCGAGATGGTGGCGCGGTTGAAGCAGGAATATGATGCCGCGCGCGCGCGGCTGGCGCTGTAAGGAGCAAAGCCGGTAGTCTGCGAACGACAACTAGCTTGAGCTCCGTCGTCCCCGCTTTCGCGGGGACGACGGTCTTGAGGATAGCAGTCGCCTAGTGTTTATTACTGCAGCTTGACCTTCCAGTTATCCTGCACGCACTTGACATAGTTATCCGCAATGAGCGCGCTGTACGGCGTCTGGTAATTCACCAGCTGACACTGGTTCTGCCCACCCTCATTCCAGTTCTTCTCCCAGTAAATGCTGTACGACGCCGAACTCGACGGCCCGAAGCGCTGCATCGTGGCGCACGATAACTGCTCCGCACCCACATTCCAGCCCAACTCGCCCGCAAACTGCTTGTAGTAGTTAATGCGGTTCTGCGCCGCCGCTTTTTCCGTCCCCTGGCCACACTCGGCGTTGATGATCATGATCGTCGTGGCGAAGTTGTTGCCAGCCCCCGCCGCGCGGTCGGCCGCATTCGGCACCCACGTCCCGTCGATCACATGCAGCATCGATGGCTTGGGCGGCTGCGGATAGACGAAGAAAAACGTCGCCGATGCCAGGTTGAGCCACGTCGACGCCACCCGGTCCGGATCGCGCAGCAGCACCGATTGGTCGCCCTTGAACATGATCTGCGAGAACGGCCCGTAGTTGTAGTTGTACGACAGCTGCTTGGCGCCGCGTCCGAAATACTTCTTGAAGCTGCCGTCCGCATTCTTCCCGCAAGTCCAGACCGAATTGAACACGGGATCGGCGCACTCGGCGTTGTAGCCGCAGCCGGCGCCGGTTTCGTCGCAGCCCAGCTCGCGCAGGTACGTCAAACCCTGGCGCCACTCGGGAATCGTGCTGCTCGCGTTGTGCTCGCCCGTTTCTTGCGCGAAGTGCGCGAACATGGTGGACAGCACATGTCGGCAGATGCCATCGGCATTGCGTCCGTCGCTATAGTCGTCGCACAAGGCCGGAAACTTGGCCACCGCCTGCAGGAAACGCTGGTAGGTATAGCTCGGCTCGCGCACCGCGAAGAAATGATCCCACTTGGTTGCCGGCAGCAGGCGTTCGACACGCTTCACGTTGATCGGATTGGCGCTGCGTCCCGGCACCACCTGCTCGACGCCGGCGTTGTCCAGTGTACGGATCGATGCTTTGATGCTGCGGAAGAACGCATTGTCGGTCAGCTGCGCTTCGCGCGCCTCGGCCTGTGCCTTCGTCGGAACGCCACCCGGTGTCGGGGTAGGAGTTGGCGTAGGAGTCGGCGTCGGTGTTGGAGTAGGCGTCGGTGTCGGTGTCGGAGTAGGCGTAGGCGTCGGCGTCGGTGTGGGCGTTTCTGCACTCAATTCCCACGGCCCCCACTGTTCCGCTCCCGGCACATTACCTTGTGTCCACCATTTGGCCTTGTACACCTTGCCCTGATGACTCGCACACGTTCCCGCGGTGAACACCGCGCTGGCGCTCCACACCGGACAGGTGGCACTCGTCTTGACCATCGAACGCGTCGCGCTCTCCGATCCCGTGGATTCGCCGCCACCGCTGCTGCCGCCGCAGCCGGCCAACATGCCCGCCAGCAGTCCTGCTGCCAGCATCGATAATTGTTGTTTCATATTTATGTTCCGGAAAATAGGATAAGAGGCAGATAAAACCCGGCAACGCACGCTGGCGTTCCCGGGTCTTTTGTCCTGAAGGATCAGACGATGCTTACGGCAGCGCGACCGGCAGTTCCGGATACTCGTCCGCCAGCGCATAGCGCTTGCCGCCGACCGTGATCACGTACGCCGATGGCCCCGAAATCGGCAGCTGGTAGTTGAGCGTCAGCGACACCGATGCGCCCGGCGCCAGCGCTTGCCATGCCGGAATCGTGAACTGCGCGCGGTTGAAGTTCGCCTTGAAGCCGCCGATGTTGTTCGGCCCGTTGTATCCCGCCGCAATCACTTTCAGTCCATACCCCGACTGGTCGCTCATGTTGGCCGGCGCCGCCACCGGATACGAGAACTCCACCACGCTGCCGCCCGCAATGGTGGTGGCCGACTTGTTGGTCACCGTCATCACCGGGTTGATCGGGAAGTTGCTGTCGCCCATCTTCCAGCCACCCAGCTCGATGCTCACCTTGGCGCTGCTGGCAGGCATGGCGGTTTCGGCGCGTTTGTTGCCGTACGGCCCCGCCGCCTTGAAGGTGTTGAAGGTGTTGGTGGTCAGGGTATTGCCCATGACGTACTGGCCCTTGCCGCCGTTCTTGCTGGCATCCCACGCGTAATCACCCGCCATCTCCCAGATCATGATGCCGCCGACGTTGTTGTCGACGATGTAGCGCGCCTTGGCATCCATCGATTGCGCCGTCTCGGTCGAGAGGAACACTTTCGTGGTCGGATTCCACAGCCATGGCGCCGCCATGGTCGCGCTGTAGTTCGGCTGGTAGGTGCCGCGCAGGGTCTTGTCGGTCACCTTGTAGGCGTCCAGGTAGTCCGGCAGGATCGCTTTTTCCAGGTTCAGCGCGTGCCACAGCGGATTGCCGCCGCCAGGGATCGGCTGGCCGTTGACATCGAGGTCGTGCCACAGGTTGTCGATGCCGACCGCGCCTTCGCCGCAGGTTTTGACGCCGGCGCAGGTCACGGTCGAGCTGACCAGGGCGGTGGTGCCCCACAGGCCGTTGGTGCCGCCGTTCACGTTCTTCCAGCCGCGCGTGTAGTACGGCACGCCCAGGTTGATGCGCCCGGCCTGCAGCGCGCCGCGGTAGTAGCGGTAGGACCAGTCGACGTTCAGGTAGCCGATATTGGCGAGCTGGTAGGCGTTGCCGGCGCGCAGTTCGGCGTCGTTGCCGTCATCAAACAGCGGCGCGTTGGGGCCGACGTACTGGTTCCAGCCGCCATGCAGGTCGTAGCTCATCAGACTTGCATAGTCGAGATACTTCAGGCCCGACAGGTTTTCTTCGCCGCGCAGAACCCAGGCCGAAGCGGAACCGGCGATGGTCAGCAGGTAGTACTTCTTGTCGGCCACCGCTGCCGTGTCGAGCTTGGTACGCACGCGTTCCAGCAGCACGTTGTAGCTCTTCATCAGCCCGGCGAGGCGTGGTTTCGACATGCCGAAATCGAGCGGGTTGCCGGCCTCGTTGTTGGTGGTCGGGTGCTCGTAGTCGATGTCGATGCCGTCGAAGAAGCGGTACTGGCGCAGGAACGCCACCATCGAGTCGGCCAGAGTGTCGATGCCGGCGCTGTTGAGCGAGCCGTCGGCGTTGGTGGTGGCCGTGTAGAAGCCGCCGCTGCCTGCCCAGCCGCCAACCGACAGCATGATCTTCACGCCGGGATGCTTGCGCTTGTATTGCGCCAGCAGGTTGAAGTGGCCTTTGTACGGCAGGCTCGGGTCCATCGCGGCGGCCGGGTTGTCGGGCCAGGTCAGGCCGGTGTCCGGATTGGTCGGCCCGCTGCCGAGCAGCAGTTTGGACGTGGCGGGGTCGACCGCGGCGAAGGCGTAGTTCACGTGGGTGATCTTGTCCCACGGGATGTTGTTGACGAGGTAGGAAGGCGTGCCATCCTTGCCCGTACGCCAGCTGGTGAAGTAGCCGACGATGCGGCGGTTCAGCCCGTGCGCGAGCACTTCGCGGCCATTGGCGTCGTACACGCCGCAGTACGGCACGTTCGTGACCTTGGAGGTCAGGCCGTCAGGGCGGCAGGCGACCGTGGTTGGCGTCGGTGTCGGTGTCGGCGTTGGCGTTGGCGTCGGCGTCGGCGTTGGCGTTGGCGTTGGCGTCGGCGTCGGAGTCGGAGTCGGCGTCGGAGTCGGAGTCGGAGTCGGCGTCGGAGTCGGAGTCGGCGTCGGTGTCGGGGTAGGCGTCGGTGTCGTCGACAGCGCCCACGGTCCCCATTCCTCGGCGCCGGGCACGTTGTTCTGTGTCCACCACTTCGCCGTGTAGGTTTTACCCAGGTGGCTGACGCAGGCGCCAGCCGTGTACACCTGGGTGGCGGACCATGCGCTGCACACCACCACTTGGGCCAGCTGGCGCTTCGATTCGCCGCCCTGGCCTTGAGCGGCGTCAGGACCGCTGCTGCCTCCGCAGGCTACCAGGGCGCTGCCGAGAAGGGCGCCCATCAAACGATTGATAGTCATTCTTATTATCTCCGTTATTCATTGTGTTCCCCCTCAGAAATCGTGATTGGGGGGATAGTTACTGTAGAAGTCGTTCGGCCATCGGAAATTGGTCGCCGACAGCGTCACCGAAATATCGAGCCCTTCCACGTAGTGCCACCAGCCGACCGGCAGGAACAGGATCTCGCCCGGTTCCAGCACGCATTCGAGGACCTGCACCTCGGCCATGGCGGGAAAGCGCGCCAGGTCGATATTGCGGGCGTCCACCTCGGTGAAGCAGTGCCGGTGGTTGTAGACCCTTGGCGTATCGCACGGCGCCATCAGCTTGATCTTCTTGCGTCCGATGATCTGGGCCATGAAGTTATTGGTCAGGTCATGGTGGAACGGGGTGACCGTGCCAGCCGGGCCGAACCAGAAGAAGCCGCGCCGCGCAGGATCGTCGGTCAGGTACTCGGGCAGGGTGCCTACGTCGTCGAACAATTCCTTCAACGCTTCGCGGTTGAGCGAGTCGTTGTTGGCGGTCATGTAGAAGTCATTGGTGCGCCCGCTGGTGCGGACCATCTCCACATACTCGCCGAAAGGCATCTTGCGCTTGTGGGCAATGCTGTTGAGCTCATATTGCGGATCGGCTTCGCGTCCGAACTGCACCTCGACCACGCGTTCGCCGAAGCGCTGCGCAAAATAGTCGAGATTCCATTTCTGGCGTGCCGGAAAATGCTCCAGCATGCCGGTGATGATCACTGGCCTGTTGGTGCGGTAATACTCTTGCACGAAGTCCTCGCCGGAGAGCCGCTCTCGTCGTTCAATCCCCGCGTCGTACAGCTGGTTCAATTGCGACTGGATGGCCAGCACCCAGTCGCGCTTGTTGACCCGATTGGCCAGCCTGCGCGCAGCCTGCAGATACGGGCTGCGCAGTGCCGCGTCGATTTCGGTCCGGGCATGCGCCGGGGACACGTTCGATTTGACCAGGATGGAGGCAATCGCCTCGGGCGAGGTGCCCAGCATCAGGTTTTCGCCGATCCAGCGGCGCCAGTCGTCGTTGACCTGCATGGTCGGCTGTACGTTCGATTGAATTTTCAAGAGGTTTCTCCAGGAGGTTGCGGGCATGGAGATACCGGCCGCCTTTGGTGATGGCAGCCGGCACCTCCGCTTAGCCGCTTAGCGGCCCTTCCATACTGCGCTGGTCAGGGCACCGTTGGCATCGCCGTCGAGTTCCCAGGAGAACGCGCCACGCAGGCCCTGATCGCGCACATATTGCATCTTCACGCCGATGGTAGCCGGATCGTCATAGCTCCACCATTCGCTGTTGGTCGTCAGCAGGTACAACTGCTTGGTCACAGGATGAGTCCAGCGGGTGCCGGCCTTGTTCACGAGAACCTTGTAGTCGTCGATGCCGGCTTCGTACTGGCCGGCTGCCGGACCGGTCGCTGCCTGGTACAAACCGTCGCCGCGCGGGCCGGGGCTCACGCCTTTCCAGCCACGGCCGTAGAACGGCACGCCCAGCAGGATTTTGTTTTTCGGCATGCCGGCTGCGATCAGCGTCTTGATCGCGTCGTCGGTGTTGTACTTGATCAGATTGCCGGTCGCCGGGTCAGCGGGATCGCGGTACAGCGGCGCGTGGAAATTGGTGGTGTTTTCCCATCCGCCGTGGAAGTCGTACGTCATCACGTTGACCCAGTCCATGTATTGACTATACAGCGCAGGTTCAGTCTGGGCAATCTTCTCGCCGCCGGCGCCGATGGCCGCCGTCAGTGGATAGCGTTTGCCGTCGATCTTGCCTTGCGCGTCGAGCTGGGCCCGGAACTCGGCCATCAGCAAGGTAAAGTTGCGCTTGTCGTTGACCGTGTCGACCGTGTTGTACGACTGGCCGCCACCGCCCGGGTATTCCCAGTCGATATCGATGCCGTCGAACACGCCCTTGGCCGCGCCAGGACCGCCGCGTCCATCCTGCACCGGCAAGTCACCCGCGATGAATTGCTTGATGCACGACCTGGCCAGCTGCTTGCGCAGGGCGTCGGTCTTGGCAGCGGCCGAGAAGTAGCGCGACCAGCTCCAGCCGCCCAGCGAAATGAATACTTTCAGATTCGGGTGGGCCTGCTTCAGCAGTTTGAGCTGGGCGAAGTTGCCGGTCAGCTTGGCATCCCATGGGATGACCTTGCCGTCGACGGTGCGCGCAGGGGAGCGCTGGTAATCGGCATAGGCGTCGCCACCGGTGCCGGCGTCGGGTGGCGGCGGCGTGGTGTTGCCGGTTTCGGCCTTGGTCACCATGTCGCACTCGTAGCCGCCGTTTTTGGCGTACACGTTGCCGAAGGCATAGTTGATGAAGGTGAGCTGGTCGGCCACGCTGGTCGGCACGCCGTTCACTGGTGTCTTGGTGGTATGGATGTCGGCCACTTCGTAGCTGCGGCCGTACACGCCCCACTGCGCGAAGTAGGAACCAATTTCACGTCCGCCGACCGGGGTGGGTGTTGGCGTCGGTGGTGTTGGTGTCGGCGGCGTTGGCGTTGGCGGGGTCGGCGTCGGGGTCGGCGGGGTTGGCGTCGGCGTTGGGGTATCGGTCGTCAGTTCCCATGGGCCCCACTGTTCGGTGCCCGGGATATTGTTTTGCGTCCACCACTTGGCTTTGTACACTTTGCCTTGGTAGACCGCGCAATTGCCGGCGGTGTAGATCGTGGTGGCATTCCAGTCGGCGCAGGCGACGACGGCGGCCGCCGTTTTGGTCATGCTGCCCTGAATATCGGATTTATCGCCGCCGCTACCGCCGCATGCGGCGAGCATGCCGCCCATGAGGGCGATCAGCAGGCCGCTTTTTGTGTTGTATTCCATGTTGTCTCCTTGGTCGATGTGGTGTCCGTTTTACGATCAGTTGCAATCGGAACTACGCCGATCAATCGGAAAAACGGTGAGCCAGAGTGAGCCTCGGAGAATTGGTAGTCAAGTGGTTTTATGCGGTTAACTAAAATGAAATACCAGTTATATTTGCGAAATAATGTCTCATCTAAGCAAGGTATGCCTTTATCGAGCATGCATATACGGGAAACGAATTGTTAAATGGTGAGGCGGAGAAAGGCGGGATATCAGAGAGATATCAAATTGTACACGGTGTTAGTAGTACCGCTTTAGTACCCGTTTGGATTGGTATTAACGGCGCCGCGAGCGGTCGCGGCGCTTTTCTGGTGCGCGTCACGGTTTTGTGGAAGATCAGCGCGGCTTGAGGTCTTCCGGACGTATTGCCCACAGCCCAGGCAAGTTGCGCCAGTAGCCATACACATCCATGCCAAAACCGACCACGAACTTGTCGGGGATGGAGAGGCCGACGATATCGGCTTTGATGGGTTTGCTGCGTTTCAGGGCCTTGTCGGCGAACACGGTGATGACGACCTCGGCCGCGCCCATGTCGAGCAGGCGCTGCTTGACATGGGCCAGGGTTTCGCCCTCGTCGAGAATATCGTCGAGCACGATGATGATGCGTCCGGCAACGCTCGGTCGCGGGATAACTTTCCACACGACATTGCCGCCCTGGTCGTCGTCGCCGTAGCGGCTGACGTGGATGTAGTCGAATTCGAGGGGGAAGCGCAGTTGCGGGAGCAGGCTGCCGGTAAACACCACCGCGCCGCCCATCACGCCGAGCACGAGGGGGAAGGCGGCGTTGTCGGGCTGGTCGAAGCGGCTGTTGAGCTTGTCGGCGACCTGGCGCACGGCGCACTGTACGGCGGCGGCGTAGAGGATTTCCTCCGCATTGTCGAGAAGGGCGCGGGCACGGGCGGTATGAAATTCTTGCATGGCGATAGGCTCAAAAAGGACACCAGGCAATTATCCTGCAAAGTGCACTGCACAATGAGTCTAGTTGGATTTGTGCCACAGGAGGGGCCCCGTATGCGTGCCCTAATCGTTGTTCCCCCGTTACCTCGTCGTTCCTGGCACTGCCAGAAACGACTTCCCGCCGAGTGCCGCCTTGGCGCGGGAACGACGAATGTGGCGGCGGCGCGAACGACGAGGATGAAGGCGAGCGCCACAGCCCCTTAGCTGTAATCCCGCAAATCCTCAATCACCTTCCCATCATCAGCCAGGGTCCCCGGCGACTCGAACCTGACTTCCCCGCGCAGCTTGGTCACCTCGCGAATCGACTCCACAATCGCCGCCGCCTGCTGCGCGTCCGGCGCCGTGGCCACCTCGCAGTGCAAGGTCATCACATCATTGGCCATCCTGCCGGTCACCACCATCCGCGCCTTCAAGATCCCCGGGTGGCGCCGCACGATATTGTTCACCTGCGACGGATGCACGAACATCGCGCGCACCTTGGTGGTCTGGTCGGCCCGTCCCAGCCAGCCGCGAATCCGGTTGTTGGTGCGCCCGCAGCGCGACGGCTCCGCGTCCACCAGCAGCGCCGACATATCCCCGGTCGCAAAGCGGATCAGCGGATAGTCCGTATTAAACAAGGTCACCACGATTTCGCCGATATCACCAGGCGCCACCGGCTCGCCGCTCCCTGGCCGCACGATCTCGAGCACCACATCCTCATCGAGCACCATGCCCGGATTGAGCACGCCGCCGGTGGCCGTCTCGTACGCCATGCTGCCGATATCGGCCGACGCATACGTCTGGAACACGTGCGGCACGCCATTGTCGCGAAACCACGTGCGCAAGGACTCCGGCAGCGCCTCCGCGCCCATCAGCGCGCGCTGCATGCTGCTGATATCGGCCCCCATCTCGCGCGCTTTTTCGATGATGATGCGCAGGAACGAGGGCGTGCCCACGTACGTATCCGGACGCAGGTCGGCAATCGCCTGCACCTGCATCTCGGTCTGGCCGGCGCCGGCCGGAATCACCGCGCAGCCGATGCGTGCCGCGCCGCCTTCCACCATGAAGGCGGCGGGCGTGAAATGATACGAAAAGCAGTTCTGCAGCAGCCCGCCCGCGCGCACGCCGGCCGCGTACATCGGCCGCGCAAAGCGCCACCAGTCCTGGCCGCGCCCTTCCGGGTCGAAGATCGGGCCTGGCGACACGTACACCCGCGACAGCCCGCCCACCGGCGTTACCGCCAGCCCGCCGAACGGCATCGACGCCTTCTGCAGCGCCTTCAGGTCGGCCTTGCGCGTGATCGGCAGCGATGCCAGCGCGGCGCGGCTGTTGATGGCCGCACCGTCCACGCCCTCCAGGATGCGCGCCCAGCCCGGCGCGCTGCGGGCGCGCTCGATCAGCTGCGGCAGGCGCGCCATCAGGTCGCGCTCGCGCTCCTGCGGGTCGCGCGTCTCCAATGCGTCGAGCGTGTCGAGGATATTGGCGGTGTCCACCTTCATGCTTGTTCTCCGATCTGGCGTTGCAGCTTGCGGGTCAGTTTGGCGAAAATCAGTTCGTAGGCGCGCTGCAGCAGCGCCGCCGCTTCCGCGTCGCTGAGCGCCTTTGCGTTCTCCACATACACCCACTTAGCCCGTGCCAGATAAGGCGCGGGAATGATGCCGGGGCGGTCGGTGAGCTCCAGGAAGCGCTCGTCGTCCACCTTGAAGCAGATGCCCGTGGCCGGCACGGCGTGGTCCGACATCGCAAACATCTTCTCGCCCACCGAATACACCGCCCGCGTTTCCCACTTCAGGTCTTCGGTCGCTCCGGGGAAGGTGCGGCACAGCGCTTTTGCGGTTTCAAAATCCATCGTGATCTCTCAGGCCAGCCAGCGTTTGCGGCGGCGGTAAAATTTCATGTCGCGAAAACTCTTGCGCTCCGCGCCAGACACGCCGAGGTAGAACTCCTTGACGTCTTCATTGCTGGCCAGTTCCTTCGCCTCGCCTTCCATTACCACACGCCCGTTTTCGAGGATGTAGCCGAAGTCGGCGTAGCGCAGCGCCACCGTGGTGTTTTGCTCGGCCAGCAGGAACGACACGCCTTCCTTCTGGTTCAGGTCCTTGACGATGTCGAAGATCTCTTCGACGATCTGCGGCGCGATGCCCATCGACGGTTCGTCGAGCAGGATCATCGACGGCTTGGCCATCAGCGCGCGCCCGATCGCGCACATCTGCTGCTCGCCGCCCGAGGTGTAGCCTGCCTGGCTACCGCGCCGCTCTTTCAGGCGCGGAAAATACTGGTACACCGCCTCCAGCGCCGCTTTCAGTTCGGCGCGCGAGATGTTGCGTGTGTACGCGCCGGTCAGCAGGTTTTCTTCGATGGTCAGGTGGCCGAAACAGTGGCGCCCTTCCATCACCTGCGACAGGCCGCGCTTGACCAGCTCATTCGGGGTCAGATGGTCGACCCGCTCCCCCTTGAACTGCACCTCGCCCTTGGTCACGTCGCCACGCTCGCCGCGCAGCAGGGTCGAAATGGTTTTCAGGGTGGTCGATTTGCCGGCGCCGTTGGCGCCCAGCAGGGCCACGATCTTGCCTTTCGGGACCTGCAGCGACACGCCTTTCAACACCAGGATCACGTGGTCGTAAATGACTTCGATGTTATTGACCGACAGGTAAGGCTGGCTGGCAGTGATGGTGGTCATAGGCTCTTCGCGCGATGTAAAAATCCCCCACGCCGCTGTTCTGGCGCGGGGGCAAGGGAACGTTTACTTCATGTGCTTACTTCATGCAGCTCGGTGTGATCTTCTTCTCGGCCGCATAGGCGTTCGACGAGTCCTCGACCAGCTTGCGCGTGAGGGCCTTGTCGCCCACCACCCAGTTCGGCGTGATGGCGATCCACTTCTTGCCGTCCCACTGCTGGACCTTGACCGCGCCCGACCCTTCGTGGTCGTCGCAGCTGGTTTTCACGGTCGGGAACATGCCGAAGGCGCCCAGCGCTTTCTGGCGCGCTTCATCCACGTTCAGGTTTTCCAGGCCCCAGCGCATCTGCTCGCCGGTCATGATCTTGCCCTTGCCGAATTTGTCCTGCGCCACGCGGATCGCTTCGACCCACAGGATGCCGGCGGTCAGGCCGCGCATGTGGTACACCGAGCCGATACGCGCCTGGTCGGCCAGGTTGCCCTTGCCGGATGCGTAGACCTTCTTGCGGATCTCGTCGATCAGCGGATAGTTACCCGGCGTGTTGAAGGTCATCGAGGTGTAACCCTTGGCCGCATCGCCCGACGGGATCGTGTCTTCTTCGGAACCGGCCCACCACACGCCAAGCATCTTCTCGCGCGGGAAGCCGTTGCGCTGCGCGGTCTTGATCGCGACCGAATTCATCACGCCCCAACCCCACAGGATCACGTGGTCCGGCTTGGCCTGGCGAATCTGCAGCCACTGCGACTGCTGCTCGCTGCCCGGCGGCGCCACGGCGATCTTGATCAACTCGAAGCCGTACTGCCTGGCCTGCGCTTCCAGCACCGGCAGCGGTTCCTTGCCGAAGGCCGAGTCGTGGTACAGGTGGACGATTTTTTTGCCTTTCAGCTTGTCGTAGCCGCCGTTCTTGTCGGCCAGGTACTTGATCATCGCCGCCGCCTGGTTCCAGTAGCTGGTAATGAGCGGGAACACGTAGGGGAAGACCTTGCCGTTGGCCGCGTCCGAGCGGCCGTAGCCGAGGGTCGTCATCGGGATCTTGTCCTGCACCAGGCGATCGAGCACGCCGTAGGCGATCCCGGTCGACAGCGGTTCGACCATGCTGGCGCCGCCGTTCTTGGTTTTCAGCCGTTCGTAGCACTCGATGCCGCGCGACGGGTTGTATTCGGTCTCGCATTCTTCCCACTGGATCTTGACGCCATTGACGCCGCCGTTGGCGTTGACCAGATTGAAGTAATCGATCGCACCGCCGTAAAAGCCCGAACCGCCGGCCGCATACGGACCCACGCGGTAGGATGGCAGCGCGATGAACTGGTCGGCCGCCTGCACCTGGTTGAATGCGCCGATCAGGGTGGCGCACAGCAGCAGGTTTTTGAATGGAGGGCTCTTCATCTTATGTTTTACGTGATTCATTGTCGTCTCCGGAAGAATGCGTTAGTGCGGGAACGGCCAAAGCCGCAGTTTTTCTTTACCTACTTGCCACAGGCGCGCAAGGCCATGCGGCTCCACGATCAGAAAAAAGATAATCAGCGCGCCGAACACCATCAGCTCCAGGTTCGACGCCACCGAGGTTGGCAGCGACAGGCTGTGCGCCAGGATGTTCAAAAAGACCGGCAGCAGCACGATGAAGGCCGCGCCCAAAAAGGA
Organism: Massilia pseudoviolaceinigra; assembly: GCF_030846505.1. NCBI lineage: Bacteria > Pseudomonadati > Pseudomonadota > Betaproteobacteria > Burkholderiales > Oxalobacteraceae > Massilia > Massilia pseudoviolaceinigra. The sequence goes on from NZ_JAVCWL010000009.1 coordinate 116,791, forward strand.
GCCGAGAACCGAGCCGACCCCGCCGATGATGATCATGAACAGGATGCGGAACGACAGATCGAGGTTGTACGCCTCCGGTTCGACCGTGCCCAGATAGGCGTAGGCGTACAGCGCGCCGGCCACGCCGCAGTAGAACGAGCTGACCGCAAACGCCAGCAGCTTGGTGCGCATCGGGCGAAAGCCGATGACTTCGGCCGCCACGTCCATGTCGCGCACCGCCATCCACGAGCGGCCCACGTTCGAGCGGATCATGTTCTTGGCCAGCAGCGCCATGAGCGCCACGATCGCCAGCACCAGCACGTACTTGCTGGCCGGCGTATCGAACTGGTAGCCGAAGATGACGATCTTCTGCGCCGTGATCACGCCCGAGCTGCTGTAGTTGGTCAAATACGGAATCTTGGTCAGGCACCAGACCACGAAGAACTGGGTGGCCAGGGTCGACGCGGCCAGGTAGAAGCCGCGGATGCGCAGCGACGGCAGGCCGAAGGCGATGCCCACCATGGCCGCGCACAGGCCGCCCAGCACGAAGGCAAGCAGCATCGGAATGCCGGGCAGGCGCGCGATGAAGTTAAACGACGCGAACGCGCCCACCGCCATGAAGGCGGCGGTGCCCAGCGAGAGCTGGCCGCAATAGCCGGTGAGGATGTTCAGGCCGAGCGCTGCCAGCGAAAAGATCAGGAACGGAATCAGGATCGCCGACAGCATGTAGGGCGAGGCGAACACCGGCACGATGGCGAGCGCCAGCAGCAGCAGGCCGCCCAGGGCAATGCGGTCCTGGCGGATCGGGAAGATCTGTCCATCGGACTCGTAGGTGGTCTTGAATTGTCCGGCTTCGCGGTAAAACATATCAGATTCTCCGGATGATTTTTTCGCCGAACAGGCCTTCCGGCCGCACCAGCAGGAACAGCAGGGCCAGCACGTACGGGAACCAGCCTTCGATGCCGCCGCCGACCATCGGGCCGATGTAGACCTCGGCCAGTTTTTCGGATGCGCCGATGATCAGGCCACCGACGATGGCGCCCGGGACAGAGGTAAAGCCGCCCAGGATCAGCACCGGCAGCGCCTTCAATGCGATGAAGGTCAGCGCGAACTGCACGCCGTTGCGGGCGCCCCACAAGAGGCCCGCCACCAGCGCGACCAGCCCCGCGACAGCCCACACCACGGCCCAGATCTGCTGCAGCGGGATGCCGACGGCAAGTGCGGCCTGATGATCGTCGGCGACGGCGCGCAGGGCGCGGCCGACTTTCGTTTTCGAGAACAGCAGCGCCAGCGCGGTGACCAGCACCGCGCAGATGCCGGCTGCGGTCACGTCGAACTGGGAGACGATGATGTTGTAGTTATCGAGCAGGAAGGGAATCGGCACGTCGTCGATCGGCAGGTCCAGCTTGTGCACCTGCGAGCCCCACAGCAGCTGGGCCAGGCCTTCGATGAAGAACGCCAGGCCGATGGTGGCCATGAAAAGGGTGATTTCGGGCTGGTTGACCAGCGGGCGCAGGACGATCCGTTCGATGGCCAGGCCGAGCGCGATCATCACCACAATGGTAAGCGGGATCGCGAGCCAGATCGAGACGCCGAATTTGTCGATGATGCCGACGCAGGTGAGAGCGGCGAAAAACACCATCGCGCCCTGGGCGAAGTTGAACACGCCGGAGGCTTTGTAGATCAGCACGAAACCGATGGCGACCAGCGCGTACATGACGCCGGAGAGCAGGCCGCCGATCAGGACTTCAAAGAAAAAGTTCATTGCGCTACTCCCAGGTACGCGTTGATCACGTTCTGATTACTGCGCACCTCATCCGGCGTTCCATCCCCGATCTTCTTGCCGTAATCGAGCACCACCACCCGGTCAGAAATATCCATCACCACGCCCATGTCATGCTCGATCAGCACGATGGTGGTTCCGAACTGGTCGTTCACGTCCAGGATGAAGCGGCACATGTCCTGCTTCTCTTCCACGTTCATCCCGGCCATCGGTTCATCGAGCAGCAAAATATCGGGCTCCGCCGCCAGTGCCCGGCCCAGCTCCACGCGCTTTTGCAGCCCGTACGGCAGGCGCCCCACCGGCGTCTTGCGGATCGCCTGGATCTCCAGGAAATCGATGATCTCTTCCGCCTTTTCGCGGTGCGCCATTTCCTCGCGCCGCGCCGGGCCCCAGTACAGGGCCTGCATCAGGAAGTTCGACTTCATCTTCAGGTTCCGGCCGGTCATGATGTTGTCCAGGACCGTCATCCCCTTGAACAGCGCGATGTTCTGGAAAGTGCGCGCAATGCCCGCCTTGGCCGCGCTGTAGCAGTCCATGTTCTTGCGGTGCTCCCCGCGCAGCACGATATCGCCCTGCTGCGGGCGGTACACGCCATTGATCACGTTCAGCATCGAACTTTTTCCCGCGCCATTGGGCCCGATGATCGCGCGGATCTCGTGCTGCCGGACGTTGAAGGAGATGTCGGTCAGTGCCTTGACCCCGCCGAAGGACAGCGAGATGTTGTTCAGGTCGAGGATGACCGGGCCGATCTTGCGGGTCGATCCCTTCGTCCCTGGTTCATTGTCCGCTGGTTCTTTGAGTTCATTCATGTTCATCGCAACGCGCTCCTCACGCAGCCTTCTCCATGGCGGGATAGGTGGTGGCCCCGCAGATGCGCAAATCGGCGCTCACCGTGCCTACGCGGCCATCTTCAAACTTGACCTGGGTGCTGATGAACTGACTGGCCTTATCGGTGTACAGCGCGTCGATCAGTACCGCGTATTTGTCGGCGATGAATTTGCGCCGCACCTTGCGCGTGCGCGTCAGCTCATCGTCGTCCGGATCGAGCTCCTTGTGCAGAATCAGGAAGCGGTGGATCTGGGTCGCCCCCATCAGCGCTTCGGCGGCCAGGTCGGCATTGACCTTCTCCACGCAGTCGCGTATCAGGTCGTAGGTGGTGCCGTGCGCGGCCAGGTCGGTGTAGCCGGCGTAGGCGATGTTGCGCCGCTCGGCCCAGTTGCCGACCGCTTCCATGTCGATATTGATGAAGGCGCACACCTGCTTGCGCGCGTTGCCGAAGGCGACCGCCTCCTTGATAAACGGGAAAAACTTGAGCTTGTTCTCGATGTAGTTGGGCGCGAAGATCGCGCCGCAGTTCATCTTGCCCACGTCGGCCGCGCGGTCGATGATCTTCAGGTGGCCTTCGCTGTCGAAAATGCCGGCGTCGCCCGTGTGGAAGTAGCCGTCGGCGTCGATCACTTCGGCGGTCGCATCGGCGCGCTTGAAGTAGCCCGCCATCGTGGCCGCCGACTTGACCAGCACCTCGCCGCTGGCGGCAATGCGCACCTCCACGCCGGGCGCGGGCAGGCCGACGCTGTCGAACTTGATGTTCCCGTCCGGCTGCAGGCACACGTAGGCGCAGGTTTCGGTGGAGCCGTACAGCTGCTTGAGATTGACGCCGATCGAGCGGTAGAAGCGGAACAGGTCCGGCCCGATCGCCGCGCCGGCGGTGTAGGCCACGCGCACGCGCGAGAGCCCAAGCACATTCTTGAGCGGACCGTAGACCAGCAGGTGGCCGAGCGCATACGCCGCGCGATCAAACGCCGGCACTGGCTTACCGTCCAGGATATCGGCGCCGCAGCGTTTGGCCACGTCCATGAAGTGATGAAACATATTGCGCTTGAGGGTGCTCGCGTCTTCCATCCGGATCATCACGGTGGTGAGCATATTCTCGAACACGCGCGGCGGCGCGAAATAATAGGTAGGGCCGATCTCGCGCAGGTCGGTCAGCACGGTGTCGCCCGACTCGGGGCAGTTGACCGTGAAACCGGCCACCATCGCTTGCGCCAGCGAGAACAGGCAGTCGCCCACCCACGCCATCGGCAGGTAGGACAGGATGTCTTCGCGGTCGGTCAGCTTGTCGAAGCCGACCCCGCCCACGCCGGCCGCCATCAGCGCGGCATGCGACTGGCATACGCCCTTCGGTTTGCCGGTGGTGCCGGAGGTGTACAGGATGATCGCAATATCGCTGCCGCCGCCGGCGGCAACCGCCGCGTCGAACGCGCCGGGGTGGGCCTGGTCCCATGCGCGGCCCAGTGCCTGCAGCGCCGCGAAAGAGGTCAGGCCGGCCTGTTTATAGTGGCGCATGCCGCGTTCGTCGTCGAAGGCGATGTGGCGCACCTGCGGGCACAGGGCCTGCAGTTCGAGCAGCTTGTCGACCTGCTCCTGGTCTTCGACGATGGCAAAGCTAATGTCGGCGTCGTTCAATACGTAGGCCATGTCGGCCGCCGGCGCGTCCTGGTACAGCGGCACCGGCACCCCGCCCAGGCATTGCGCGGCCAGCATGGCCCAGTACAGGCGCGGGCGGTTGTCGCCGATGATGGCCAGGTTCATCCCGCGCGCAAAACCCAGCGACGCCAGGCCGCAGGCCAGGGCGCGCACCTCGGCGTTCACCTCCAGCCAGCTCCAGGTCTGCCAGATGCCCAGGTGCTTTTCGCGGAAGGCGGGGCGCTGCGGGCGCGCCTGGCCGTGCGCCAGCAGGCGCCGCGGAAAAGTCTGTAATTGCGAGCCATCGGATGTAGTCACCAGCGTCCCCTTTTGTTTGTCCGGCCCCCCTCCCGCGACGGCAAATGCGGGGTGGCGCGCTTTTTGTGTGATGATATTAGCTCGCGTTGGACGAGCAGGTTGTCTTTTGGATGACAATTCGCCCTCTAATTCGCGACTTTCGATGCTGCGACGCACAATGACAAACCAGACACAGACATTAATTGAACACTTGCGCTCGACCATATGGGCCCGCACCCTCACGAGCGCCGAGATGATCCGGGTCGAAGCCGACTGCTTCGAGCAGTTCGTGCCCAAGGGCGGCTTCGTATGCCGCAAGGGTGAGGCGCTGGACAACTGGGTCGGGATCATCGACGGCCTGGTCAAGATCAACAATTTCTCGCCATCCGGTAAAAACGTGACCTTCGCCGGCGTGCCGACCGGCGGCTGGTTCGGCGAAGGCTCGCTGCTCAAGGACCAGACCCGCAAATACGATGTGATGGCGCTGCGCGACACGCGCGTGGCCCGCATGCCGCGCGACACGTTCGAGTGGCTGCTCGAAGTGAGCCTGCCGTTCACGCGTTTTTTGCTGATGCAGCTGAACGAACGCCTGGGCCAGTTCATCGGCCTGGTCGAAAACGACCGCATGCTCGACATCGATACCCGCGTGGCGCGCTGCCTGGCCGCGATGTTCAACTCGCATCTGTATCCGGGACTGGAGAAACTGGTGCAGATTTCGCAGGAAGAAATCGGCTACCTGTCGGGTGCCTCGCGCCAGCGCGCCAACCAGGCCTTGCAACTGCTGGAGAAGGAAGGGCTGGTGCGGCTCGACTACGGCGGCATCCGGGTGCTCGACCTGGAAGGGCTGCGCCACTTCCAGGCATGAAGCCCGCTTGTCCACCTGCGCACGCGTGTCGCCACGGCCGGGCGCGATAGAGGTATCATAAGACACAATGACATCACCCGATTCAACGCTGCCCATGCCCATATCCACCGCGCGCGATGAGCGCCTCGCGCAGCTGCGCGCCGCCATGCAGCGCGCGCAGGTCGACGCCTGCATCATCCCTTCATCCGACCCGCACCTGTCCGAATACCTGCCCGGCCGCTGGCAGGGCCGCGAATGGCTGACCGGTTTTACCGGTTCGGTCGGCACCTTCGTCGCCACGGGCGACTTTGCCGGCTGCTGGACCGATGCCCGCTACTGGACCCAGGCCGAGACCGAACTGGCCGGCAGCAGCGTGCAATTGATGAAAATCCCGTCCGGCGCCAGCCTGCTGCACATCGACTGGCTGGCCGCCAACCTGGCCCCGGGCCAGACGGTGGCGGTCGACGCGCGCGTGCTCGGCCTGTCCACCGCGCGCCTGCTGGCCGACGCCTTGACAGCGCGCGGCATCAATCTGCGCACCGATATCGACTTGCTGGACTCAGTCTGGAGCGAACGCCCCGCGCTTCCACCGCCGCCAGTGTTCGAGCACGGCGCGCCGTTCGCCTCCACCAGCCGCGCCGACAAGCTGGCCGCCACCCGCGCCGCCATGGCCAGACTGGGCGCGGACCGCCACTTCATTTCCACCCTCGACGACATCGCATGGCTGTTCAACCTGCGCGGCGCCGACGTGAGCTACAACCCGGTATTCCTGGCGCACGCGCTGATCAACCCCGATGGCGCGACCCTGTTCGTGGCCGAAGCCAAGGTCGACGCCGCATTGCGCGCGCGCCTGCTGCTTGACGGCGTCACTCTGGCGCCCTATGCCGACGCCGCCGGCGCGCTGGCCGCCTTGCCTTCCGGCGCGGCGCTGCTCATCGACCCGCGCCGCATCACGTCCGGCATGCGCGACGCCATCGCGCCGGGCGTGAAGGTGATCGAGGCGGTCAACCCGAGCACCTTCGCCAAATCGAAAAAGTCTGCCGCGGACGCCGCCCACGTGCGCGCCACCATGGAGCACGATGGCGCGGCCCTGTGCGAATTTTTCGCCTGGCTGGAAGCCGAACTGGCCAACCCGGCGCGCGCGCCGCTCACCGAAGTGGCCATCGACCGCCAGATTACGGCCGCGCGGGCGCGCCGGCCCGGTTTTGTCAGCCCCAGTTTCGGTACCATCGCCGGCTTTAACGCCAACGGCGCCATCATCCACTACCGCGCCAGCGAAGCGGCGCACGCCGTCATCGAAGGCGATGGCCTGCTGCTGATCGACTCCGGCGGCCAGTACCTGGGCGGCACCACCGACATCACGCGCGTGGTGCCGGTGGGCGCCACCAGCGAAGCGCAGCGCAGCGATTTCACGCTCGTGCTCAAGGGCGTGATCGCACTGTCGTCGGCGCGCTTCCCGCGCGGTACCCGTTCGCCGATGCTCGATGCGCTGGCGCGCGCCCCGATCTGGGCCGCCGGCATCGATTACGGCCACGGCACCGGCCACGGCGTCGGCTTCTTCCTGAACGTGCACGAGGGACCGCAGTCGATTTCGGCAAGCAGCATGCCGGAGCCGCACACCGCCATGGAAGAGGGCATGATCACGTCGGTCGAACCGGGCATCTACCGGCCTGGCCGCTGGGGCATCCGGATCGAAAACCTGGTACTGAACGTGGCCCTTGATGCCACCGAATTTGGCGACTGGCTGCGCTTCGAGACATTGACCTTGTGCCCGATCGACACGCGCTGCCTGCACCTGCCGCTGCTGCGCGCCGACGAAATCGCCTGGATCAACGATTACCATGCCACCGTGCGCGCGCGCCTGGCGCCGCATGTCAGCGGCGCGGCCGCCGCCTGGCTACAACAACGCACACAGGAGATCTGATGTCGACCGCACGATCAACCCGGGCCAGCGCCGCCGTCGACCGCCTCAAGGTACGCAGCGGGAACGCCGGCTATTCGATGGCCCGCACCGGCGACGGCCTGTTCTTCCTGTCGGAAGCGCCGGGCGAGCCGCCCCTGTGCGCTCCGCTCGATCTCGACGACTTCGTCGCCTTTGTCAACAAGCTCGGACCGCAGGTAGCGCGGCGCGTCAGCAAGCTCGATGTCGCCTTCGAAAAGCAGCTGGTGAAAAAGAAGCCGGCCCCCTAGCGTCACCTTGAAGGAAACCGCATGTCGTTCACGGAGCTGATGTCGGCCTACTGGTCGCAACCCGAAATCGCCACCAATGGGCTGATCCTCCTCAATCTGCTGGGCGCGCTCATTCTTGGGCTGCTGGTTGGCTACGAACGCTCGTACCATGGGCGCGCGGCCGGCATGCGCACCTATGGCCTGGTATGCATGGCCTCGGCCGCGCTGACCATCGTCGGCGGCTATCCCGGCTTCTGGTTCGGCGGCCATGGCGCCTCGCTGCTGGCCGCGGTCGACCCCACCCGCGTGATCCAGGGCATCGTCACCGGCATCGGCTTCCTGGGCGCGGGCGTCATCATGCGCGAAGGCTTCAACATCAGCGGCCTGACCACGGCCGCCTCGATCTGGACCTCGTCGGTGATCGGCATCCTGGTCGGCGTCGGGTTCTACCTGGCCGCGATGGGGCTGGCCTTTTTTTCAGCGATGATCATGATCTACCTGTCCAAGGTCGAGGCCTGGCTGCCCTCGCGCCACGCGGTGGCGGTGATGATGCGCTTCAAGCACGACTTCGTGCCGCGCGAGGATGCGCTGCGCCGCATCGCGCTGGCGCGCGGCTATGCGATTGCCGGCGGTTCGCTCACCATCGGCAGCGATAACAACATGCAGGAATGGCGCTTCGTGGCGCTGGCGCTGTCCAAGAAAAGCGGTGCGCCGCTGTCCGACCTGGCGGCGGAACTGGCGCAGTTCAACGGCATCGACAGTTTTCAAATTTCGCACGCCCGCAATTAGGCCGGGCTGCACATCAAACTGAACGCAAGGAGCTGCCATGACGGCACAAGACATACTCGATTTCTGGTTCCTGCCCGCTGGCGCCGAGGGACACGGCAAGGCGCGCGAGGTCTGGTTCCGCAAGAGCGACGCGTTCGATTCCGAGGTGGCGGAGCGCTTCGGCCCCCTGCTCGAACACGCGGTCGCCGGCGGCCTGCGCGAGTGGGACGACGAGGGCCCGCAAGGCACGCTGGCGCGCATCGTGCTGCTCGACCAGCTCACGCGCAACGCCTGGCGCGGCCAGCCTGCCTCGTTTTCCGGCGACGCGCTGGCGCTGGCCGCGGCGATGCGGCTGGTCGACAGCGGTGCCGATAAAACGCTTACCCCGCTGCAGCGCTGGTTCGTCTACATGCCGTTCGAGCACGCCGAGGATGCGCGCATGCAGGAGCGCGCGGTCGATCTGTTTTCCGGCCTGGCGCAGTACGGCGAGGCGTTCGAGGGCGCGCTCGATTACGCGCACCGCCATCGCGGCGTGATCGCGCGTTTCGGCCGCTTCCCGCACCGTAATGCGATCCTGGGGCGCGCCTCCACACCTGAAGAAATCGACTACCTCAAGCAGCCGGGGTCGGGCTTCTAGGTGGCGCGCACGCTCAACATCATCGGCGCCGGCCATGTGGGGCGCGTGCTGGGGCGCCTGCTGGGCGCTCGCGGCGGCTTTGCCGTGCAAGACGTGCTGACGCGCTCGCACGCCCGTGCGCTCGATGCCGTCGGGTTCATGGGCGCCGGGCACGCGGCGGCCGGCCTGGCCTCCATGCGGCCGGCCGACGCGTGGATGCTGGCTGTCGGCGACGACCAGATCGGCGCCGTCTGCGCGCAGCTGGCTGGCGCGCAGGCGCTCACGGGCGCCATCGTGTTTCACTGCAGCGGCGCCAAGTCCTCGGCCGAACTGGCGGCGGCCAGCGCGGCCGGGGCGCTGGTGGCGAGCGTGCATCCGATCCGCAGCTTTGCCGATCCGGCGCTGGTGGCGCAGCACTTCGACGGCACCTTTTGCGGGACCGAGGGCGACGCCGATGCACTGGCCGTGCTCACGCCGGCGCTGGCGGCGATCGGTGCGCAGCCGGTAGCCATCGACGCGCAAGCGAAAACGGTGTACCACGCTGCCTCGGTGTTCGCATCGAATTATCTGGTGACGGTGCTCGACGCCGCGCTGCGCGCCTACCAGGCGGCGGGGGTGCCGGAGCCGGTGGCGCGCGCTATGGCGCAGCCGCTGGCCTCGGAAAGCATGGCCAATGTGTTCCGCCTGGGCGCGGCGGCGGCGCTGAGCGGGCCGATTGCGCGTGGCGACATGGACACGGTGGCGCGCCAGCAGGCGGCGCTGGCCGCGTGGGACGGGCCGAGCGGGGCGCTGTATGCGGCGCTGGTGGCGCCGACCCAGGATCTGGCGCGGCGCAAGAAAGACAACAACGCGCGCAACAACGCCGCCGGCAACGGCAAGGACAAGGCATGATCAGAAAAGCCGAAGCGAAGGACCATGCGCAGCTGGTGGCGTTGTACAAGGCGGTGGCGCGCATCCCTGACGGCATTGCGCGCACCCCGGACGAGGTCACGGACGCCTATGTGAGCGGCTTCATGCAAAAAGCGGCCGCCGACGGCATCGAATTCGTCTACGAAGAAGATGGCGTGATCCATGGCGAAATTCATGCCTCGCGCGTGGGCATTGCCGCGTTGGCGCACCTGCTGACCGACCTGACCATCGCGGTGGCGCCCGGGTGCCAGGGCAAGGGCGTGGGTCGCGGCCTGTTCGGCGCGCTGCTGGCCGAGGTGAGCGAACGCATGCTGCACATTACGCGTGTCGAGCTGTTCGCGCGCGAATCGAATGTGAAGGCGCGCGCGCTGTATGCCTCGCTCGGTTTCATCGAAGAAGGGCGCCTGCGCGGCCGGGTCAGGAACTCGCGCGGGGAGATCGAAGACGACGCCTTGATGGGCTGGCTCAGGCCGGCGCCACGGTAAAGGGGTCAAGCTGGCGGCCGGTGCACCGGATCGCCCGCCGCTTATGCAACGCGGCTGATGCATTAATGCGAAAAGATGCAACCATGCATCGACAAACGCAAAAAATCGCAATAAGCTAGACCGTTACGGTGATGTTGCGGAAGAATTGCCAAAACGGCAGGCATTCCCATGCCCCTGCTTACGTCGACGAGGGAGACCAGCATGCTATTTTTGAAAAGTACGTCTGTGACAAAGGCGCCCGGCATTTATGAAGTCGATATCGCCGCCAAGCCCCCCGGCAAGACCTTCGGCGTCTTCCTCGCCACCGACCCCGACAATCCACCGAGTGCGATCCTCGCCGGCCTCGCCGAGCTGGGCTTCCAGAACACCCACAGCGAGGCCTACACCCACAAGGACCGCGGCAAGGTGCTCGACCTGCACTTCCAGAAAGACGGCACCGATATCTTCAAGGGCTGGAAAACCGAAGAGTGCGAGGCCAATCTGAAAGACATCGATACCTTGTTCGGCAACGTCGGCATCACCGTCACGCCGCGTGTGATGTCGCTGGCCGAAGCCTACGCCTGAGCGATTGCCGCCGAGGGCGGCCTCATTGCGTGACCTCGATGTGATACAGGGCCCACGGGCAGGCGCCGAAGCGTTCGGCCACCGGCCTTGCGGCCATGTCGGGAAAACGATCCGCATCGTACACGGCCCACAAGGGCCCCAGCCCGCCCAGCGCCATCGGCTTGCCGTCGAGATGGGTGGCGACGATGAAGCGCTGCGCGCGCGCCTGCGCCACGGGCAGCGCGACCGCATAGCCGTCCACGGCGCGCAGCACCAGCTTGGCGTCGTCGCGCAGGCGGGTGCCGCTGGCCGCCACCACGTCGAGCAGCAGCGGGCCGCGCAGCGCATGCGCCTTGGCGTCGTATTCCAGGGTAGGATTGATGCCGACCGCCGGCAGGGCCAGCAGCGCGCCGAAATCCAGGCTGAACGCCTTGTCGAAGCTGATCTTTTGCTTGTGCATCATCTGGTCGAGCACCGGGTCGAACGGGCCGCGGTTGCTGCGCGCCAGGGCGCCGGTCAGGGTCAGCAGGGCTGGTCCCGGTGCCTGTCGGGCTGGTGTGCCGGCAGCGAGGGCGGGGAGGGCAGCGACGCTCGCGGCGGCGCCCAGGAAGTGGCGTTTTTTCATGCGAAAATACCTCGTCTATCGTGTCATCCTGCCATCATATCGCCAAGCCGCTTTCCATGGACCTGTTTCAACAAAGTCAGTTAACCCCCTTTCCGCTCGACGATGGCACGGTAGCGGTCTTGCCCCAGCTGCCTTTTCATCTGAGTAATGCGGAGGTGCTCGCGCGCCTTGTTGCCGAAACTGCCTGGCGCGCCCAATCGATCACCCTGTGGGGAAAGCAGCATCCGCAGCCGCGCCTGACCGCCTGGCACGGCGAGGCGGCCTACACGTATTCCGGCCTGCGCCTCGAACCGCTGCCGTTCACGCCGCTGCAGCTGGCCCTCAAGGAGACGGTCGAGGCCGCCTGCGGCCAGCGCTTCAACAGCGTGCTGCTCAATTACTATCGAAACGAGCGCGACAGCATGGGCATGCACAGCGATGACGAAGCCGAGCTCGGCCCTGCGCCGGTGATCGCCTCGCTCAGTTATGGCGCTGAAAGAACCTTCATCCTGCGCCACAAACAGACCAAACAGACACTTAAGCTAGTCTTAAAAGACGGTACTTTACTAGTGATGTCAGGCAATACACAAAAGCACTGGCAGCACGGAATTAACAAGTCGACGCGCCCCAGCGGCCCGCGCGTGAACCTAACTTTCCGCTTCATCTTTTAATTTCCGCTTAAATTCGCCTAACTGAAAAATACATATAGCTGAACGCATAGTCAGTAATTTCAGCGTCACACTATTTTTCACGTTACATTTCCTTACAAGTCTTACGGAATGCCCCTTCATGCGTCCATTCGGTGGTGCTATCTTGGTTACCTCGCAATTCATTGGGAATTGCGGAACAGACTGTTTCACACAAAGGATTCCGCATGAAAAAGCTCATTTTTGCATTGATCGCTGGCGCCACCGCGATGACCGCTGCCCAGGCGCAAAGCCCGGCCCCTTACGTTGGTGTGGGCGTCGCATCGTCCGATCACAGCTACAAAATTAGCGGTAGCGACGACGGCGACGGCTACAAGCCATCGCTGAAAGTGTTCGGCGGCCTCGATATCACCCCGATGTGGGGCGTGGAAGCCGGTTACACCGACCTGACCAAGGCCGATTTCAACTACAAGATCGGCAATGACACCCGCAGCGGCACTACCGACGGCAAGCGCGCCTACATCGCCGGCAAGGCCACCATGCCTGTCAACGAGATGTTTTCGGTCTACGGCAAGCTCGGCGCTGGTTATACCAAGGTTGAAGGCAGTTCGCCTAACCTGCGCTACAAGGAAAGCGAGACAGGCGTGTACGGAGCCGTTGGCGGCCAGTACAACCTGAGCAAGCAGGTCGCCCTGACGCTGGAATATGAGCGCTATGGCAAGAGCAAGGACTTCGGTGCCAAGGCAGACGCCATCACCGTTGGTGCTCGTTACAGCTTCTGATCGGGCGCCCGTGGCTTTGCGCGCTGCGCGAAGCCCGGGCCGCAGTTGACAGAAGGGCAGACCGGAACAGGCACGGCGCCTTCCAGTGTGTGCAGCAAGCGCCCCCTCCGCTTGCTGTATCCACCGGGAGGCGCTTTGTCTTTCCGGGGCCGCGTTTGCACCCCGTTCCCTCCCCGGTAAAACCCCCTCAGTACGCCACCATCCCGGCCGCGATAAAGCGGTGCACCGACGACCATTGCCACTCCTGCGGCGCGCCGCACAGGCCGTGACGCAAGGGATTATGGTGGATATAGTCGACCAGGCCGGCATAGTCGTCGCTGCCGACGCAATGCTGCTGGTAGTGCGGTTCCCAGATGATCTCGGTGCCCCGCGTCGCGCGCGCTTTGCTCAGGGATTTGGAAAACGCAATCTTGACGGCGCGCCAGCGGGTGGCGCAATCCTCGTCGCCCGGCGGCAAGGTCCAGATGGCGTGGGCATGGTCGGGCAGGGCAACCCAGGCATCGACATGAAACGGCTTGCGGCTGCGCGCCTGGCGAATAGCCTCGCCGAAAGCGGCGATATGGTCGGTCAATAGCGTGCTGCCGCGCTCGGACAAGCGGACCGTGAAAAAATAACTGTGCCCGGCGACCCGGTTGGCGCGATAGTCATTCATCTGTCCAGTGTGCCGGGCTCGGCGTGCTTATAGGTCGATTAGCGCAAAAGTGAGGGACTTCTGAAACGAGCTGTGCTGCAAAAAGGCGTAGCGCCAGCGCGCGCTGGCTGGACCTGTCCGCTTACACCGTCAGCGGCTTGTAGCGGATCCGCTTCGGCTTGGCGCCTTCTTCGCCCAGGCGTTTCTTCTTGTCGGCTTCGTATTCCTGATAGTTACCGTCGAAGAAAGTGACTTGCGAGTTGCCTTCGAACGCCAGGATGTGGGTCGCGATGCGGTCCAGGAACCAGCGATCGTGGGAAATGACCATGACGCTGCCGGCAAATTCCAGCAGGGCATCTTCCAGCGCGCGCAGGGTTTCCACGTCCAGATCGTTCGACGGTTCATCGAGCAGCAGGACGTTGCCGCCTTGCAGCAGGGTTTTGGCCAGATGCAGACGGCCGCGTTCCCCGCCCGACAGGTTGCCGACGATCTTTTGCTGATCCGAGCCCTTGAAGTTGAAGCGGCCCAGGTAGGCGCGCGACGGCATGTCGAAACGGCCCACGGTGAGCGTATCGGCGCCGCCGGCCACGTCGTCGAACACGGTCTTGGTATTGGCCAGGTCGTCGCGGTTCTGGTCGACGATGGATACGCGCGCGGTCTGGCCGATGGCGACTTCGCCGCTGTCGGGCTGCTCTTTGCCGGTAATCATCTTGAACAGGGTCGACTTGCCGGCGCCGTTCGGGCCGATGATGCCGACGATGGCGCCCGGCGGCACGATGAACGACAGGTTCTCGATCAGCAGGCGGTCGCCGAACGATTTCGACACGTTCTTGAATTCGATCACGTCATTGCCCAGGCGCTCGGCCACGGGAATGAAGATCTCCGACGTTTCGTTGCGTTTCTGGTATTCGTGCTCGGACAGCTCGTTAAAGCGCGCCAGGCGGGCCTTGCTCTTGGCCTGGCGGCCTTTCGGATTCTGGCGCACCCATTCGAGTTCCTTGGCCATGGTTTTCTGGCGCGAGGACTCGGTCGCTTCTTCCTGCTTGAGGCGGTTGCTCTTTTGCTCCAGCCACGAGCTGTAGTTGCCTTTCCACGGAATGCCGTGGCCGCGGTCGAGTTCGAGAATCCATTCGGCGGCGTTGTCGAGGAAGTAGCGATCGTGGGTAATGCCGACCACGGTGCCCGGGAAGCGCAGCAGGAATTGTTCGAGCCAGTCGACCGATTCGGCATCCAGGTGATTGGTTGGTTCGTCGAGCAGCAGCATGTCGGGTTTCGACAGCAGCAGGCGGCACAGTGCCACGCGGCGCTTTTCGCCACCGGACAGGATGCCGATCTTGGCGTCCCACGGCGGCAGGCGCAGCGCGTCGGCGGCCATCTCCAGCTGCAGGTTCAGGTTGCCGCCGTCGGAGGTCGAGATGATCGCTTCCAGGCGCGCCTGTTCGGTCGCCAGCGCATCGAAGTCGGCGTCTTCGTCGGCATAGGCCGCGTACACCGCTTCCAGCTTGGCTTGCGCCTCGAACACTTCGCCCAGGCCCGATTCGACCACCTGGCGCACCGTCTGCTCGGGATCGAGCACAGGTTCCTGCGGCAGGTAGCCGATGTTCAGGCCCGGCATCGGCACGGCTTCGCCCTGGATGTCGGTATCGATGCCCGCCATGATTTTCAGCAAGGTCGACTTGCCGGAGCCGTTCAGGCCCAGCACGCCGATCTTGGCGCCGGGGAAGAACGACAAGGAAATATCCTTGAGGATCTGGCGTTTGGGCGGGACGATTTTGCCCACGCGATTCATGGTATAGACGTAATTGGCCATTGAGTTTCTTGAAATGGGGACGGAAGGTCAACAGGATACAATAAGTCGCCTCCGGATTGGCCCTTTCCTGTGCCGCTCCCGCTGGCGTGCGCTGCGATCGCTGCCCAATTTATGCATGCTGCAAGTATTCTTGCTGCAAAGTGTCGGAATTCTTTACACTTACAAACATGGCACGGCGCAATGTTTCTTCAAGTCATTGATTTAGTGCATCTTTTATTTCAGGTATGGAAATTGCTTAATTTTTCATCGGGCACCGCGCTCACAGAAAAACAGAATTCCAACTCTTACCTGAAAAGAACAAACAATGAAATTTAACTTGATCCGCAGCGTGATGTCGGCCGCAGCACTTCTTCTGGCCACCAGCTCGGCACACGCACTGGTCGTGACCAACACCACCAACGCAAGCACCCTGGCCAACGCCCTGGGCGGCACCGGCGTGAGCATCACCAATGCCACCCTGGCCAGCGCCACCTCGGCCGCCAGCGGCACCTTCACCGACGGCGGCAACATCGGTTTCGGCCAGGGCGTCCTGCTGACCACTGGCCGCACCGCCTGCGCGGTCGGCGGCAACAACGGCGGCAGCTGCTCCGGCGACGGCACCACCACCTCGCTCAAATTCAATTTCACCAGCACCACCGGCAACGTGTTCTTCAACTATGTCTTCGCGTCCGAGGAATACAACGAATTCGTCGGCACCGAGTACAACGACCTGTTCGAACTCAAGCTCAACGGCAAGAACATCGCCCTGGTTCCTGGCGCGAACGGCGTCGTGTCGATCAATAACGTGAACAACAATATCAATGCCGGTTACTACCGCGACAATGCCAAACAGACCGTCGACACCGGCTACGATGGCCTGACCACCGTCATGACCGCCAAAGCCTTCGGCCTGGTTGGCGTGAACACCTTTGAATTCCTGATCCAGGACCGCGGCGATGCGAATCTCGATTCGGGCGTCTTCATCCAGGGCGGCACCTTCGCCGGCGACCCGGTCGGCGTGCCTGAACCAGGCAGCCTGGCCCTGCTGGGTCTGGGCCTGGCCGGTCTGGCCGTCGCCAAGCGCAAAAAAGCGGCGTAAGCGCGTCGCTGGAATGAAAAATAGCGGCCTCGGCCGCTATTTTTTTGTCCTGCCGCCGCGTGCTTATTTGCGCTTGAGCAGTCCCTCCGCCGCATACAGGGCCAGCGCGCTCCAGATGATCGCAAAGCCGATCATGCGCTCCTGGGTGAAGGCTTCGTGGAACAGGAAGATACCCAGGCTGAGCTGGATGGTCGGCCCGATGTACTGCAGCAATCCCAGCACCGACAGCGGAATCTTGCGCGCGCCGCTGGCGAACAGCAGCAGCGGAATGGCCGTGATCGGCCCGGACGCGATGAGCAGCCAGCGCGTGCCGTTCGACGGGCTGTTCAAGAAGGCATTGTCGCCCGTCATGGTCAGCCAGATCACGAAGCCCAGCGCGAACGGAAATAGCAGCATGGTTTCAAACGACAAGCCTTCCAGCGCGCCCAGCGAGGCCGTCTTGCGCAGCAAGCCGTAGCCGCCGAAGGACGCGGCCAGCAGCAGGGCGATCCAGGGCATGCGCCCGGCCTGCCAGGTCAGCCACAGCACGCCGCAGGTGGCCAGCGCGATCGCCACCCACTGGACGGTGCGCAGCCTTTCCTTGAGCACCAGGTAGCCCAGCATCACGTTGAACAGGGGATTGATGAAGTAGCCCAGGCTCGCTTCGATCACATGGCCGCTGTTGACGGCCCAGATGTAGAGCAGCCAGTTGAAGCTGAGCAGCAGCGCGCTCAGGGCGAAACTGGCCACCACGCGCGGCTGCTGCCTGAGCGCCCCCAGCCATTTCCACTGCTGGCGGATGGTCAGCACGATCACCAGGAACAGGAGCGACCAGAGCACGCGGTGACCCATGATCTGGGCTGGCGGCACTTCCTTGAGGGCATGGAAATACAAGGGAAACAGACCCCAGCACAGGAAGGCCAGGGCGGCGGACAGGATGCCGGTACGCATGAGTGACAATCAGAGATTCATTAGATAAATATTATCTCGCAGATAGGCGAAGCTTGCCGGCCGCGGCCCATTCGCCGATCGTGCCAGTTTGCCATCGGAAACGCACTCATCCGCCCACAGCGTTTATCATGGCGTCTTCGTCGGCAAGGGACGTTCTTGCTGTAACCAAGGGTATTAATGATGCAACGAATTGTGCTTGCTTTTTCTATGGTCATCTTCTATTGTGCAATGCACCAAAACAAGAATATGGTGCAATCTTGACAGCGCAACACAAGAAGAGCAGCCTGGCGGCCCTGACCCTGGCTGCCGTCGGCATCGTCTACGGCGATATCGGTACCAGTCCTCTGTACACCCTCAAAGCCGTGTTCCACGAGGACCACGGCCTGGCCCTGAACACCCCCAATCTGCTCGGCATTATTTCCCTGATTTTCTGGGGGCTGACCCTGATCGTCTCGCTCAAGTATGTCGCGCTGATCCTGCGTGCCGACAACCGCGGCGAGGGCGGCATCATGGCGCTGATGGCGCTGGCGCTCAATTCGGTGACCAAGGCCTCCAAATGGTATTTTCCGCTGATGGTGCTGGGCGTGTTCGGCGCCACCATGTTTTATGGCGACAGCGTGATTACCCCCGCCATTTCGGTGCTGGGCGCGATCGAAGGCCTTGAGGTCGCCATTCCCGGCATTCCCAACTGGGTGGTGCTGCTCATTACCGCCATCGTGCTGGTGGCCCTGTATTCGGTGCAGCGGCGCGGCACGGCCGGCATCGGGCGCTGGTTCGGGCCCGTCATGCTGGTCTGGTTCGCCACCCTGGCGGCCATGGGCGTGGCCAACATCATCGAGGCGCCGCAGATCCTGGCCGCCCTCAATCCCCTGCACGCTTTCCGCTTCATGCTGGAAAACAAGTACACCGCCTTCATCGCGCTCGGCGCGGTGGTGCTCTCGCTGACCGGCGCCGAGGCGCTGTATGCCGACATGGGCCATTTCGGCAAGAAACCGATCCGCGCGGCCTGGTTCCTGATCGCCTTTCCGGCGCTGGCGCTGAACTACATGGGCCAGGGCGCGCTGCTGATCATGCACCCCGAGCACGTGAGCAACCCCTTCTACAACCAGCTCGGCAGCTGGAGCATCTATCCGCTGGTGCTGCTCTCGACCATGGCCGCCGTGATCGCCTCGCAAGCCACCATTTCCGGCACCTTCTCGATGACCAAGCAAGCCATCGCGCTGGGTCTGATGCCGCGCATGCGCGTGCTGCACACATCGGAAAGCGAAATCGGCCAGATCTACATTCCGGCCGTGAACTGGCTGCAGCTGGTGGTGGTCTTGATCGGCGTGCTCATTTTCCAGTCGTCCGACGACATGGCCGGCGCCTACGGCATCGCGGTCACCGCCACCATGCTGTGCACCACCATCCTGACCTTCTTCGTGACGCGCTACCGCTGGCATCTGCCGCTGGTGCTGTGCTTCGGCGCGACCGGCTTTTTCATCGTCATGGACATCATGCTGTTCTCGTCGAGCACCTTGAAACTGTTCCATGGCGGCTGGTTCCCGCTGCTGCTGGGCGCGATCCTGTTTACCGGCATGATGACCTGGAAGCGCGGGCGCCATCTGGTGTTCGAGAACCTGCAGTCGCATGCCATTCCGCTCGAAGAGTTCCTGCAGTCGCTGTTCGTGGCGCCGCCAACCCGCGTCTACGGCACCGCGATTTTCCTGCGCGGCGAAAGCGACGGCGTGCCGCACGCGCTGCTGCACAACCTGTCGCACAACAAGGTGCTGCACGAGCGCGTGGTGTTCCTGACCGTGCACATGCTGGAAGAACCGTGGGTGCCGACGGCCGAACAGGCCAAGGTCACCGCGCTGGGACACAATTGCTTCCAGATCAATGTGTTCTACGGCTTCAAGGATGAACCGGATATTCCCAAGGTGCTGGTCCAGTGCGAGGAGCACGGCCTGCCGTTCGAGATGATGGAAACGTCCTTCTTCATCGCGCGCCAGACCGTCATTTCGGCCCCGGGCGGCGGCATGGCGCCATGGCGCGAGCACCTGTTCGTGGCCATGTCGCGCAATGCCCGCGGCGCCGCCGACTACTATCAGATTCCTCCCAACCGGGTGATCGAACTGGGGACCCAGGTCGAAATCTGATTTTTGTCGACAGGATACAAGTCGATACATAAACCCCACACTTTTGATGCGAGACGAATAGTGCGGCGATGGGCAACTGCTGCTAAACTTTGGCAACTTTTTCCGTCACCGCCCAAGGATTTCATGAAACTCAAGCTTACTCTCGCCGCCGCCCTGGTTGCCACTTTTGCCCTGACCGCTTGCGGCAGTTCCGACGACAGCCCGGTCCAGGTGCCGCCGATCACGGTCGTCACCAGCCCGACCGCCCTGACCACCAAGGATACGGTGGTCGGTACCGGCGCCGAAGCCGTGGTCGGCAAGAAAATCAGCGTTAACTACAGCGGTTATCTCTACGATTCGAGCAAGCCCGACAATAAAGGCGCGAACTTCGAAACTTCCAAGGCGCCGGTGGAGTTTCCGCTGGCCACGGGCAGCTTGATCGAAGGCTGGGTCCAGGGCATTCCTGGCATGAAAGTGGGCGGCAAGCGCACCCTGTCGATTCCATCGAGCCTGGCTTACGGCGCGAGCGGCAGGGGCACCATTCCACCGAATACCGGCCTGGTGTTCGACATCGAACTGGTCGCCGTCAAGTAAGTGTGGCGCACGCCGCGCCGATGCTGACCGCATCGGCGCGCGACTGATGCGCCTCAAATAAAGCGCGCAAAGTCGGCAGATCCTTGATCCTTTCACAGCCTGAAAGGATCAAGCCATGTCTCCTCGTATTTTCCTGTTTGCCCTCGTGCTCGCGCCGCTGACCAGCGTTGCCGCGTCGCGTTATGCGGTCACGCCGCTACCCCTCAATACCAATCCTCTCGGCATCAACAATGCCGGCCAGATCGTCGGCGACCGCCCCGGCGACGGCGGCCAGCGCGGCTTCCTCTGGTCGGGCGGCACCCTGACCGAGATCGGTACCTTCGGCGGCCCCGCCAGCTCGGCCGCGGCCATCAACCGGCTTGGCCAGGCCACCGGCCACGCCAGCCTGCCGGGCGGGCAGGCGCGCGCTTTCCGCTATGCGGGCGCCACGCTGGCCGAACTGGCCACCCCCGGCAGCACCGACAGCCTGGGGACCGCCATCAACGATGCGGGCCAAGTGGCGGGGCAATACCTGACCACCACGCCCGCCTACCGGGCTTTCCTGTACAGCGGCGGCGCCAGCACCGACCTGGGCACCCTGGGCGGCAGCTTCGCCTACGCGGCCGGCATCAACAATGCCGGCCACGTGGTCGGCGTGTCGGCGCTGGACGATACCTCGCCCTATCTGGCGCACGCCTTCCTGTACGCGAACGGCAAGATGAGCGACCTCGGCACCCTGGGCGGCAGCTACAGCGCCGCGGCCGCCATCAACGATGCCGGCACCGTGGTCGGCAACGCCTGGGTGCAGGGCAGCGAGCATGCCTTCATGTACGCCAACGGCAAGATGACCGATCTGGGCACCCTGGGTGGACGGCGCAGCTACGCCAATGCGGTCAACCTGGGCGGCCAGGTGGTGGGTCGCTCGGACAGTGCGGGCGACGGCGACTCGCTCGGCTTTTTGTACGAGGGCGCCGGGCTGATCGACCTGAACACGCTGATCGATCCGGTACTCGGCTACACCGTGCACAACGCCACCGGCATCAACGACAGCGGCCAGATCGCCGCCTACGGTTGCCGCAACGGCGGCAGCGAGTGCGGCGGCCTGCTGCTGCATCCGAGCGCCACGCCCGAACCGGGCACCTGGGCCATGCTGCTGGCCGGCCTGGGACTGGTCGGCTGGTGCCGCCTGCGCGCCGCACGCATGACATAACACAGGGCGCGCGGCGGCCGTGCGCGCACGATGGCAGCTGGTCCATCTTCGAGGATTTTGCCATGTCCACTTCCCATCCTGCCCTCGCCCTCGCCCTCGCCCTCGCCCTCGCGCTGCTGCTGTCGGCCGGCGCCGCAGCGGCCGCCCCTGCCGCCGTGCCTACCGCGGTGCCTACCGCTGTTCGCTCCTACACCGTGACCGTCTTGCCGGACGCAATGAGCCCGGCCGGCATCAACAATGCCGGCCAGATCGTCGGCACCCGCAATGGGCAGGCATATCTGTGGTCGGCCGGCGGCGGCATCGACCTGGGTACCCTGGGTGGCGCCAGCAGCACCGGCACGGCGCTCAACCGCTTCGGCGAGGTGACCGGCGGCGCGCTCACCGCCAGCGGCGAAGAACACGCCTTCATCTACAGCAAGGGTGTGATGACCGACCTGGGCACCATCGGCGGCGGCACGATGACGCGTGGCACGGCGATCAACGACCGGGGCCAGGTCGCGGGCAATTTTTATGCGCCCGCCACCGGCTGGGGTGCGTTTGTGGGGGACGGTGGACGGCTGCGCGACATCGGCAACCTCGGTGGTGACAGCATCTGGGCCAGCGGCATCAACAACGCCGGCCGCGTGGTGGGCAGCTCGCTGGGGCAGGGCGAGTTTCATCCGCCGCAGACCGCGTTTGTGTACGAGAACGGCGTTATGAGCGCCCTCAACTATTCGGATTCGGGCAGCAGCACCGCCAACGCCGTCAACCAGGCCGGCCAGATTACCGGCACCGACTGGCATGGGCCCGAAAGCGCCTACCTGTACACGAACGGCATGACGCAGGTGCTGGGAAGCATGTATGGCCTGGCCGCCTGGGGCACCGGGCTCAACAACCGGGGCGAGGTGGTCGGCAATCTGGGCGGCGCGCTGCAAGTGCCTTTCTTTGCGTTTATCTATGCCAATGGTCACATGAGCGACCTGAACACGCTGATCGATCCCGCTCTTGGCTGGACCGTGCAGAGCGCCGCCGGCATCAACGACCTGGGCCAGATTGCCGCCTATGGCTGCCACGCCAGCGAGGGTTGCGGCGGCCTGCTGCTGGCGCTGACCAGCCCCGTGCCCGAGCCGCAGGCTCAGGCCATGCTGCTGGCGGGCCTGGCGTTGCTTGGCCTGGCGTGGCGGCGCCGCCTCAGCGCAGCATATCGATGTGCATGATGCCGTCTTCGTCGTAAGGCGCACTCACCGTGACGAAGCCCAGGCTGGCGTAAAAGACTTCCAGATGCTGCTGGGCGCCGATGCGGATGCGCTGGCCCGGATACTGGCGTTCGGCGCAGGCGATGCCCTCGGCCACCAGCGCGCGTCCGCTGCCGCCGCCGCGCGCGCCTTTGGTGGTGAGCACGCGCCCGAGCGACATTTCCTCGAACTTCACGCCGGGGGCGATGCAGCGCAAATACGCCGCCAGCACGCGCGCGCCGTCGACCGTGTGCCAGCCAAGCAGGTGGTACGCGCCCTGGTCGTAGCCGTCGAGGTCCGGATACAGGCAAGTCTGCTCCAGGATGAACACATCCTGGCGACTGGCCATCACCGCGTACAGATCGGCGCCGGAGAGCTCGTCGAAGTGGCGCCATTCCCAATTGATCATCGTATTGCCTTCATTCACAGTGCGGGGCAGGCGTCGCCGGACGGCGGCGCCGGTGCGTGTTCGGGCGCGTCGGGCGCGGCGAAGGCGCGGCTAAAGGTAAAGGCGCGCGCAGTGGGGCCGTGCGCGCGCAAATGCGCCAGGCTGGCGATGGCATCGTCCATCGTGGGACGCTGCCCGCGCGGCACCCACCACAGCACCATATAGGCCTCGCGCATGCGCTCGAACCACTCCTTGCGCCGCTTCATGATCTCCACGTGCGCGGTTTTGTACACATAGTGGTTCAGCGCCGCCACGTCCTCCCAGACCGACATGTTGACGATCTCGTTTTCGCCGAGAGGACTGAGGGCGGTCGCGTTGCCGTCCTCGGTCTGCAGGCGCCACACGAAGCCGGGCGACTGGTCGGCGAGCGCATTGATGCGGTCGAGATTGGCGACGAAATCGGCCATCACGGGCGAATCGATGGGACCTTTCATCAGGGCGATATTGAGTTGGGCCAGCTGGTAACGCGACATGGGCTCTTTCGTTGTGCAGGTCAGTTAGCGGTTTCAAAACCTTCTAATACATTCACCACATTGATGCCGATCTCGTTGACCGCATACCCGCCCTCGAATACAAACGCGGTCGGCAGGCCGGTGTGCGCAATGCGTTCGCCGATGCGCAGGAAATCGCTGCTTTGCAGGGCGAAGGACGACAGCGGGTCGCCCGCGAACGTATCGACGCCGAGCGACACCACCAGCGCGTCCGGCGCGAAGCTGGCCAGCTTGATGCAGGCCGACTCCAGCGCCAGGAACCACTGCGCCGGGGTCGATCCGGGCGCCAGCGGCAGATTCATGTTGTAGCCCTTGCCCTCGCCGTCGCCGGTTTCGCTGGCGTGACCGAGGTAGAACGGATACTCGCCGCGCGGATCGGCGTGGATCGAGATGAACAGCACATCGTTGCGGCCATAAAAAATGCTCTGGGTGCCGTTGCCGTGGTGGTAGTCGATATCGAGGATCGCGACTTTTTTGGCGCCGTCGTCGAGCAGGTGCTGGGCCGCCAGCGCGGCATTGTTCAGGAAGCAGTAGCCGCCGAAAAAATCGGCGCCCGCGTGGTGCCCGGGAGGGCGGGTCAGCGCAAAGGTGCCGCGCTCGCCCAGGCGCAGCGCATGCGCGGCGTTGACCGCGCAGTCGGCGCCGGTCTTGGCCGCGATCCAGGTGCCGGCGGTGAGCGGCGTGCCGCTGTCCATCGAATAGAGGCCCATGCGCGCGGCAAAATTATCGGGCTCGATATCGGTGCGCATGCCGCGGATCGGCCACACCGACGGAAACGCATCCTTGTCGGCGTTCGCTTCGTCGAGCGCGACCCACTCGCTCCAGGCATTGCGCAAAAAATGCAGGTAGCGCGGCGTATGGATGCGTTCGAGCGAGACCAGCGACACGCCGTGCGGCGTGACCACCTTGCCCAGGCCGCGCCGCTCGAATTCGGCCAGCACCATGTCGACCCGCTCCGGCTTTTCGAAGCACGGCACCAGGGCGCCACGGAACATCTCGTGACGCCCGCGGTGCTGGGCGTGGTGCTCGTTATAAAAGGTCAGCACGCTCGGTCACCTCAGTCGCCACACAATGTGCTGCTGTTGTAGGCGGCCACAAAAGCGTCGAAGCTGCCGGTCTGGGTCTGTTCGATGATGACCTGTTCGGCCAGCGAGGTGGCGGCCATCTCGTCGAACAGCGCCGCCTCGGCCGGCATCAAGGGACTGTCGCGGAACGCCGCCGCATGCAGCTCGCTCTGGCGCAAACCGAAAGCGGCCGAGGAGCCCAGCGCGCGCACTTCGTCGAGCACGCGCGCCGACGGCGTGAGCGCCGGATTGGCGATCTTGGCCCGCTGCGCGGCCAGCGAGGCGGCATGCACGCCATCCTCGTTATGCTGGCTGTCGAGCAGCGCCGCGACCGGGGCGATGCGCCCGATCAGTTCATTGGCCCAGGCGGCCAGCGAAATCTCTTCGCCGTGGCGCGTCAGGGTCAGGCCGGGACGGCGCCCTTCCTTCACGGTGCGCGCGAAATTGCGGGCGTGGACCTGGCTTTCCATCTGGTTGATCAGCGGGCTCTCGTCGAGGGCGCAGAACAGCAGGAAGGCATCCATGAAGCGCCCCGTTTCGACGCTGATGCCGATCGCCTCGAACGGATCGACATCGAGGCAGCGCACTTCGATGTACTGCACGCCGCGCTTGCACAGCGCCTGCACCGGACGCTCGCCGGTGCGGATCACGCGCTTGGGCCGGATGGTCGAATAGTATTCGTTCTCGATCTGCAGCACGTTGGTCGAGAGCTGGATCCACTGGCCATCGCGCTTGGTGCCGAGCGCCTCGTACGGCTTGTACGGACGGTTCACCGCGTCCATCAGGCTGGTGACGTAGCTCTCGAGCGAGTTCTCGTGCGGCGTCAGGCCCGATTGCGCATCGTTCTGGTAACCGAGGTCGCTCATGCGCAGGCTGGTCGCATACGGCAGGTACAGGGTGTCGCCGGACAGCGTTTCGAGCTGGTGTTGGCGTCCGCGCAGGAAGCCCGTGGACAGCGCCGGCGAGGCCCCGAACAGGTACATCAGCAGCCAGCTGTAGCGGCGGAAGTTGCGGATCAGGGCGATGTAGCTTTCGGACTGGAAGTCGCGCAGCGCGCTGCGCCGTTCTTCGGGGATGCCTTCGCTGTTCGAAAACAGCTGGAACATCTGCTCGGGCAGCGAGTAGTTGTAGTGGATGCCGGCGATGCACTGCATTGCTTTCCCGTAGCGCAGCGCCAGGCCGCGCCGGTACACGTGCTTGAGCATGCCAATGTTCGACTTGCCGTACCAGGCGATGTCGATGTCGGCTTCCTCGGGCAGCTCGCACGGCATCGATTCGCTCCACAGCATTTCGTCACCCAGCTTGGTATAGGCGTAGCGGTGGATGGCGTCGAGCTTGTGCAGGGTGGTGCCGATGTCGTGTTCCGCCGGCGTGATGAATTCGAGCAGGGCTTCGGCGTAGTCGGTGGTGATCTGCGGGTGGGTCAGCGCGGCGCCCAGCGCTTCCGGGTGCGGCGTGCGCGCCAGGCGCCCGGCGCGGTCCACGCGCAGGGTCTCGCGCTCGATGCCGCGCAGCCCCTGGCCCAGCAGGGCGCGGTGTTCATCATCGTCGAGCAGGGCCAGGCGGCGGGTCAGTTGGTTCGACACGGTGAATCCTTTCTTGTACTGCCAAATAGGTAAGTGCTGCGAGATTAACCGAAATCCGGCGAGCGCGCCTGCGGCTCCCTTTTCCTGCTGGGGTGGGGCGTGGTTTTTACGACAAGGCTTATTTTATATGCAATGCCAGGGCGGCGGGGGGACGCATCACGCGCTTACGAAGCCGGCTTTTTGGCCGCCGCGATCCATGCGTCGACCTGCTGTTCGAGCAGGGCCAGGGTCAGTGGCCCGTTATCGAGCACCACGCTGTGAAAGCGCCGGATGTCGAATTTGTCGCCCAGCGCCGCCCGCGCCTTGTCGCGCAGGGCGCGGATTTTCAGCTGTCCGACCTTGTAGCCGAGCGCCTGTCCGGGCCATGTGATGTAGCGGTCCACTTCCAGCTCGTTGTCGGAAGGCGCGTTGGCGGTGTTGGCGTTCATGTAGTCGATCGCCTGCTGGCGCGTCCAGCCCTGGGTGTGGATACCGGTATCGACCACCAGCCGCACCGCGCGGAACATGTCGGCGTTCAGGTGGCCGAAGGCCGAAAACGCATCCTTGAAAAAGCCCATCTCCTGGCCCAGCGACTCCGCGTACAGGGCCCAGCCTTCGCCATAGGCGGCGTGCCAGCCGTGGCGGCGAAAGGCCGGCAGGTCGGCGATGTCGGCGGCGCGCGCCACCTGCAGGTGGTGGCCCGGCAGTGCTTCGTGCAGTGCCAGCGTTTCCATCTCCCACATGGGGCGCGTTTCCAGCAGCGAGGTGTTGACCACGAAGGCCGCCGGACGCTCGGCGTTGCCGGCCTCGTACCAGGCCGCGCCCTGTTTCTCGGTGCCCGGGCCGGAAGCCGCCTTGACCTGCACCTCCTGCGCGGGCACGGCCGCGAACAGCTTGGGCATGGCCGCGCTGGCGCGCGTGATGATGCGCCGGTAGCGCGCCAGCAGCGGGTCGGCGCTGGTGTAGAACAGGCGCGGGTCGGTCTTGGCGAACACGATGAACCGGGCGAAGCCGCCGCTAAAGCCCGTGCGCGCGATCGCCGCCGTCATGTCGGCGCGCAGGCGCGCCACTTCCCTCAGGCCCAGCGCGTGGATCTCGGCCGGGGCCATGTCGATGGTGGTCTGGCGCGTCACCGCCAGCAGGTAATAATCGAGGCCGGACGGCAGCGCGCTGGCCGCGATCGACTCGCGCGCGACTGGCAGGTACTCGGTGCGGATGAACTCTTCGAGCTCCTGCAGCGCCGGCGCCACGCGGTTGCGCAGCGCGGCGGGGCCGGCCAGCGCAAGGGCGTCGCGCACCGGCTTGTCGATGGTGGCCGGGATCTGGCGAAACGGCAGGCCCAGGGCGCCGTCGACCGCGTTCTCGCGCAGTTGCTTGAGGATAGCCGGCACGGCGCGCACCGACACTTTGGGCGCGACCCAGCCGGTACGCATTCCTTCGCGCAGCTGTTCGATCAGGCCCGAGACGTGGGCCGGCACCGCGTCCAGGCGCGCCAGGTAGTTGCGGTAGTCGGTCTCGGTGGCGAACGGCATCTGCGCGGCCAGTTGCGCCAGGTTGATGTGGATGCCGGCGTAATAACTGATCGGCTGCGCCTGGAACGGGTACAGCGCGGCCGCCTTGACCGCCTGCTCCTTCTCCCACACGAACAGGTCGTAGGACAGCTGCTGCTGGCCGGTGAGCTTGTCGCGTTCGATCTGCCTGGCCTGTTCGAGCATCCTGCGCTGGTGCGCATTGGCGGCCCGGCTGGCGGCCAGGGTGGTGTCGCTCAGGGTCGCGTCGTAGCGGTAGTCGCCCAGGGCGGTGGCGTATTCGGGCTGGTTTTGGAGGCGCCACTTCCAGTCGCTGTCGAACAGGGCGCGCGCCTGCTGGTCGGGCGTGATGCGCTCGGGCGTGACGGCCGGTCCCGCGCCCGCGGCCAGC
This sequence comes from Massilia pseudoviolaceinigra, assembly GCF_030846505.1. Lineage (NCBI taxonomy): Bacteria > Pseudomonadati > Pseudomonadota > Betaproteobacteria > Burkholderiales > Oxalobacteraceae > Massilia > Massilia pseudoviolaceinigra. Next base: position 144,734 of record NZ_JAVCWL010000009.1, read on the forward strand.
GGGGCGAGCATCAGGACACAGATGGCGATCAGTTTGCGCATCTGGTCATTTTAGCAAAGCCGCTGTTGCGTACGCGGCACCGCAGAAACTTACGCGGCGCGCCGTCCACCGGTGACGCGTTCGATGCCGGCCAGGTCGCGCCAGCTCTGCACTTCGGTGTAGCCGCCATCGGCCAGCAGGGCGCGCACCTGGGCCGCCTGGTCGTAGCCGTGCTCCATCAGCAGCCAGCCCTGGGGCGGCAGATGGCGCGGCGCGCCGGCCACGATGGTGCGCAGGGCCGACAGGCCGTCGGCATGGTCGGTCAGCGCGCCCACCGGCTCGAAGCGCAGGTCGCCCTGGGCCAGGTGCGCGTCGCCGTCGGCGATGTAGGGGGGATTGGAGACGATCAGGTCGAACGATTCGCCATCGATGGCCGCGAACCAGTCGCTTTGCACGAAGCGCACGGCGGCGCGGTTGGCAAGCGCGTTGGCGCGCGCCACGTCGAGGGCGGCGGCGCTGACGTCGAGGGCGGTGACGCCGGCGTCGGGCCGGGTGTGGGCCACGGCCACCGCGATGGCGCCGCTGCCGGTGCCCATATCGAGCATGCGGCCGCGCACCGGCAGGCGTTCAAGCGCCAGTTCGACCAGCAGCTCGGTGTCGGGACGGGGAATGAGCACCGCCGCGTTGACGGCAAAATCAAGGCCGTAGAATTCGCGCCGGCCGACGATGTAGGCAATCGGCTCGCCTTTCATGCGCCGTTCGACCAGCGCGCTCAAGGCGGCCGCCTCCGCTGCGGTGAGTACCCGTTCCGACTGGGTGATCATGCCGATGCGCGTGATGCCCAGTGCATGGCAGGCAAGGATGCGGTTTTCCAGCGGGTCGAGCGGCAGCAGCGCCTGCAGCGCGCCGACCGTGGCGCCGGCGGCGACCATCAGCGTGCGCTGCGGCGCGCCAGCACGACCAGCAGCGAGACGCTGATGATGGCGAACCACAGTGCCGACCATTGCGGAATGGTCAGGCCGAGCAGCTTGTCGACGGCGTCTTCGCACAGGCCGTCGGCTTCGAAAATCCAGGGCAGGTAAATCGCGGTCGGGACCTGGTTGAGCATGGTCTGCATCGGATCGATGCCGCACGAGCGGCCCGGATGGGCCAGTACCCACAGCTGCTTGCCGGCGAAGAACAGGCCGGTCAGCGAACCGGCCAGGCCGACGAAGCTCCACAGCTTGAACTGCTTGGCCGACGCCGCCGCCAGGCAGATCAGCCCACAGAAGAAGAAGGCGTAGCGCTGGATCACGCACAGCGGGCATGGCAGCATGTCCTTGTAGTGCTGCAGGTACAGCGCCGCGCCAATCAGGGCGAAGCAGATGGCGGAGAGTGACATCAGGATCGTGCGGTTATTTGGCATCGGATAAGTCCTAGAAGTGTTTTTATTGGCGTCTCTTGAAATGCAGCGCGGGTACGCCGCATGCGCAGTCTACAACGGGCAGCTTACCAAGTGCTTAATCGCCCAGCGCCGCCAGCAATTCGGCCTGGTGTTCGGCGGCCAGCGCGTTGGTCAGTTCGGTCAGTTCCCCATCCATGATGAAGTCGAGTTTATACAAGGTCAGGTTGATGCGGTGGTCCGTCATGCGGCCCTGCGGGAAGTTATAGGTGCGAATCCGCTCGCTGCGGTCGCCCGAGCCGATCAGGCTTTTGCGGGTGGCCGCTTCCTTCGATTGCTGCTCGCGCAGCTGCACGTCCTTGATGCGCGCGGCAAGCACCTTCAGTGCCGAGGCCTTGTTCTTGTGCTGGCTGCGGTCGTCCTGGCATTCGACCACGATCCCGGTCGGCAGGTGGGTGATGCGCACCGCCGAATCGGTCTTGTTGATGTGCTGCCCGCCGGCGCCCGAGGCGCGGTAGGTGTCGATGCGCAGGTCGGCCGGGTTGATGTTGACGTCTTCGACTTCGTCCGCCTCGGGCATCACCGCCACGGTGCAGGCCGAGGTATGGATGCGGCCCTGCGTTTCGGTGGCCGGCACGCGCTGCACGCGGTGCCCGCCCGATTCGAACTTGAGCTTGGAGTAGGCGCCGTTGCCGATCAGGCGCACGATCACTTCGCGGTAGCCGCCCAGGTCCGAGACCGACTCCGACACCGTCTCGATCTGCCAGCGATTGCGCTCGGCGAAGCGCAGGTACATGCGCAGCAGGTCGCCGGCGAACAGGGCCGACTCGTCGCCGCCGGTGCCGGCGCGGATTTCGAGGAAGATGTTGCGCTCGTCGTTGACGTCTTTCGGCAGCAGCATCTTCTGCAGGTCCATTTCCAGCTGCGCGACGCGTCCCTTGGCGCCTTCGATTTCTTCCTGCGCGAAGTCCTTCATGTCCGGGTCCGACAGCATGTCCTGCGCTTCGGCGATATCGTTCTGGGCGCTTTGGTACTCCTTGTACAGCGCCACCAGCGGACCGATTTCCGCGTGCTCGCGCGTCATCTTGCGGTAGGCGTCCATGTTCGAGGTCGCGCCTTCGCTCATGAGCAATTCGTCAAGTTCGACAAGGCGGTTGGCCAGTTGATCCAGCTTGGCCAGCATCGATGGTTTCATAGGGTGCTCGGTAAAAGGTAAGGAACGGCAGGGACTGGCGGGAGCGGCGGGCGCAGGACCGCGGCGCGGCGAAACGACAGGCTGGAACGCTAACGGCGGCCGCGGAACAATTGCGGCAGCAACGTTGCGAGGCGGGCGCGCTCGTCGCCCTGGGCGCGGTGCAGCGCCTGCTGCGGGCCGTGCAGGAACTTGGCGGTCAGGCCCTTGGACAGGGCGTCGAGCACGGCGTCGACATCGTCGCCGCGCGCCAGCATTTTCTTGGCGCGTTCGAGTTCGAACAGGCGCATCGCTTCGCTGTTTTCCTGCAGGTCCTGGATAACCGGCACCATGGCGCGGTCGTCGATCCAGTGCATGAACGACTTCACGCGCGTTTCGATGATGGCCTCGGCCTGGGCCACGGCGGCCTGGCGGCTTTCAAGGCCGGTCTGGACCACCTGTCCGAGGTCGTCGACGGTGTACAGGAACACGTCGTCGAGGCGGCCGACTTCGGCCTCGATATCGCGCGGCACGGCCAGGTCGACCATGAACATCGGCTTATGGCGGCGCGCCTTGATCGCGCGTTCGACCAGGCCCAGGCCGATCAACGGCAGCGAGGAGGCGGTACACGAAATGACGATGTCGAACTGTGCCAGCTGGTCGGGCAGCGCGGCCAGGCGGATCGCCTTGCCGTTGAAGCGGTGCGCGAGCGTTTCGCCGCGCTCCATGGTGCGGTTGGCGATGGTGATGTTTTTCGGGTTCTGGGCCGCGAAGTGGGTGGCGCACAGCTCGATCATTTCGCCGGCGCCGATGAACAGCACGTTCTGGTCGGAGATCTTGTCGAAGATGCGCTGCGACAGGCGCACCGCGGCCGCCGCCATCGATACGCTGTGGGCGCCGATTTCGGTGGTGGTGCGCACTTCCTTGGCCACCGAGAAGCTGCGCTGGAACAGCTGGTGCAGATAGGTGCCCAGGCCGCCGGCTTCGTCGGCCAGGCGCATCGCGTCCTTCATCTGGCCGAGGATCTGCGGCTCGCCCAGCACCATGGAATCGAGCCCCGAGGCAACCCGGAATGCATGACGCACGGCGGCATCGTGCGGCAGCATGTACAGATGCGGCCGCAGTTCGGCGAAGTTGAGCTTGTGGTAATCGGCCAGGAAGTGGGCGCTCGCGTCGAGCGGATTGTCGACATCGCTGGCGGCGTACATCTCGGTGCGGTTGCAGGTCGAGAGGATCGCCGCTTCGTCGCCGCCACGGGCATCGATGCGGGCAAACCAGCCGCGCGCCGCCTGCACCGCCTGGCCGAGCTGGTCAGGCGCGAGCGCCAGCTGCTCGCGAAGCGAGACCGGTGCGGTGGTGTGGTTGAGGCCGACGGCGAGCAGTTGCATGGCTTTACAGTGTACGGAGTTATACCGCCATTATACCGTGATGCGTCAATGGCTTACCGAAAGGGGGTAGTTTTGGTGCGGTAGGGCAATGCCGGTGGCCGATGTGCAGCTATGTCGGGCGGCCGATGTCGAGCCGCCCGCGACGCTGCGGCGCGGGGGGCGACGAACTAACTGGCGCCCAGCTTTTCCAGCCGGTATCCATAGCTGTACACCGGTACCAGCCGGAAGCCATTCTCCGGGCGCAACTGCAATTTGTTTCTTACACGCGACACATGGGTATCCATGGTGCGCGACGGCAGCGCCGTTTCCCGGATCCACACCGCCTCGTGAATATAGGCGCGCGACAGCGGACGGCCGATATTCCGGAAAAACAACAGTGCCAGGTAGAATTCCTTGTGGGTGACCTCGATCACGTTCCCGTCCATGAGCAGGCGCCCCGGCCGGGTTTCGAAAATGTAGGGTCCGAACTGCAGTTGTTCCGCCCCGTTCTGGGCCGGATAGGCGCGCCGCAGCAGCGCCTGCACGCGCGCCACTAGCTCGCCCCGGCGCAGCGGCTTGACCATGTAATCGTCGGCCCCGGCGGTGATGCCGGCCACGATATCGTCCTCGGCCGAGCTGCTGGTGAGGAACATCATCGGCGTGGTGCCCGGCAGCTTTTCCTTGGCCCGGCGCAGCACTTCGGTGCCGCTCATGTCGGCTACCTGCCAGTCCAGAACGAGCATGTCGAAGCTGTCCTTGCGTAGCTGTCCCAGCAAATCCTTCCCACTGTCAAACGACTGACAGACGTGTCCAGCGGAGGTAAGAACCTGACATATCAGGTCCGCCTGGCTGCGGTCATTGTCTAGGACGGCAATTCTCATGGTGGCATGTGTCGAACGTAAAAACGTGTTGTCGGTGGAGTTCTACTATTGCTACTGAATAGTTACTCTGAATATAACAGACTTTTCCAAAGCAACACTAAAGTGAAACACATTAATTTACACGAGGCAACGAACTGAGCTGTCGTGCCATGCCCCCGTCTGATAACACGGTACACTGGAAAAACGCCGAATTCAATCGACATTTTGAGTCTTGAAAGAAATTTACATATCGAAAGGAGAACCATGAACGAGGACTTGACACTGATTCCGGGCAATTCCGAAGCGATTATGCAAGTCCGCGAAGAATGCCGCCGCATGGTGCGCAACCGCGCGGCCGTCTCGGCCGGGGTGTCGGCGCTGCCGGTTCCCGGGCTGGACGTGATGTCCGACCTGTCGATGCTGACCGGCCTGGTCAACGATGTCAACGCGGCCTTCGGCCTGACCGCCGCGCAGGTCGAGCACCTGCAACCGACCTACAAGCGCATCGTCTACGGGGCCGCCGCGGGGGTGGGCGGAATGATGGTGGGAAAATTGGTCACGCGCCAGCTGGCGGTGCAGCTGCTCAAGCGTACCGGGCTGAGGGTGTTCGCCAAGTCGGCCGCGCGCTTCGTGCCGCTGGCCGGACAGCTGGCGTCGGCAGCGATCGGGTTTACCGTGTTCCGCAAGCTCGGCTACGATCATGTGGAAGCCTGCACCACGGTGGCCCAGCAATTGCTGGCGGCGCGGGCCGCCTAGCGTTGAGTGGTACCCGCTCCCGCCGGGGCGGGAGCGATGGCCTTAACTATCGGGCAGCACCACGTTTACTTCAAGCACTTCCAGGTTGCCCTGGCGGTCCAGCGACAGCTTGATGTCGTCCGGGTTGACGCGGGTGTACTTCGAGATCACTTCAAGCAGTTCGCGGTGCAGCGCCGGCAGAAAATCGGGGCCGGTGCGGTGGCCGCGTTCGCGCGCGATGATGATCTGCAGGCGCTCCTTGGCCGCCGTGGCGCTCTTCGGCTTGGAGGGGAACAGGAATGAAAGCAGGGCCATGTCACTTCACTCCGAAGATGCGCTGGAATATGCCTGGTTTTTCATAGGTGGTAAAGCGCAGCGGCAAGTCTTCGCCGAGGAAGCGCGACACCACGTCCTCGTATGCCTCGGCCACGTCGGTGCCCTTGAAATGAATCGCCGGATTGCCCTGGTTCGATGCGTGCAGCACCGATTCGGACTCGGGAATGATACCGATCAGCGGAATGCGCAGGATTTCCTGCACGTCCTGGTACGACAGCATTTCGTCGTTCTCGACCCGCTTGGGCGAGTAGCGCGTGATTAACAGGTGTTCCTTGACCGGCTCGGCGCCGGTCTGGGCACGGCGCGACTTGGCCTGGATGATGCCGAGGATGCGGTCCGAATCGCGCACCGACGACACTTCCGGATTGGTCACGATGACCGCTTCGTCGGCGAAGGTGAGCGCCATCAGCGCGCCATGCTCGATGCCGGCGGGCGAATCGCAGACGATGTACTCGAAACCCATGTTGATCAGGTCGTGCAGCACGCGTTCGACGCCTTCTTCCGACAAGGCATCCTTGTCGCGCGTCTGCGAAGCCGGCAGGATGAACAGGTTGTCGCAATGCTTGTCCTTGATCAGCGCCTGGTTGAGCGAGGCTTCGCCATTGATGACGTTGATCAGGTCGTACACGACGCGGCGTTCGCAACCCATGATCAGGTCGAGATTACGCAGGCCCACGTCGAAGTCGAGCACGGCGGTTTTGTGGCCACGCGTGGCCAGGCCGGTGGAAAAGCTGGCGCTGGAGGTCGTCTTGCCGACGCCGCCCTTGCCGGAAGTCACAACAATAATTCGTGCCACAGGGGGTCCTTTTTTCGTATCTGGTATTTAAACGCGGGAGGCCGGGCTGATCGACAGTATATCGATTCGGTCGCCGATCAAGCGGATTTGGGTCGGCTGGCGCGCCAGCTGGGGAGCAAAGCCTTCTTCGAAGGTGCGGTAGACGCCGGCGATCGAGACCAGCTCGGGCTGCATCGCCATGGCGAAGATGCGCGCATCCGCATTGCCCGAGGCACCGGCCAGCGCGCGCCCGAACAGCGAGGCGTAGATATGGATGCTGCCGTCGGCGATGATTTCGGCGCCGTTGTTGACCACCGCCGTGACGATCAGGTCGCAGCCGCGCGCATACACGCGCTGGCCGGCCCGCACCGGGGTATCGATGATCATGGTGCCGGGCGTGACGATGGCGGTAGCCGGCGCTTGCGCCGCCGCGGCCGGCGCGGGCGCCACTGCCGCTTCGGCGCGCTCCTTGTCGCCGCTGGCGCCGTCGTCGAGCGACAGGCCGCGCGCGCGGATCGCGTCGTGCATGGCCGCCGGGGCGCCGCGCACCGCCACCGCGTTCAGGTGATATTTCTTGAGCAGCGACACCATCTTGTCCCAATCGATGCGCGGCGCGTTCTCGGCCAGGGCGCTGATATCGATCACGGCGAATTCGTCTTCGAAGAAATCGGCCGTGCCGCCCGTCATCTGCTTGAGTGCCGCGTCGATCGCCAGCGGGTCGGCCGAGTACAGAATCGTGGAGATCGCCACCACGGTGGAAATCTTGATTTCAATAGGCAGTTGGGACGGGCTTTTGAGCATAGACGAGTCGTGAGGGATGGGCGGATCACCGCCCAAAGTGGCGCAGGCTCGTGCATTCTACTGTGAAAATTGCGGTTATGGGAGGCTTGCCACTTATGTTCCGCGTGGCAACTTCAAGCCGGTTTTTGCGGTGTACAGCGAGCACTTTTGTTCAATAAGGATATCCCGGCCGACGCTGCGCGAGCCCCTCTCAGGAGGACTAGTCCGTGATTGCCCGGCCTCGTTTGGCATGCGCCCGCGCGCGCGGCGGGACACGGCCGGCATTGATGTAACAGGCTGTCAAACATTGATTATATGTAAATTTACTATTATATAATTGCAATGTTTGCGGTGCTTGTGCACCCGGGATGCGCTTGTCGCGCCAGCCCGGAGGTCCAGGCATCAGAGGCCTGTTTGCGCAAGCAGCGGGGCCGGACATTGTCGCGCCTGCTCTTATCTCCCACATCGAGGAAAGCATGTTTGAAGCTGCCCGCATCACCGATCCCATCTCCCATACCAATGCGCTGACCGGTTTTCTGATCGGTGCGCTCATCGGCATTGCCCTGATCGCCGCGGTGGCGTTCGCCACCTTCACCTGCGGCTTCGGTGTCGCCCTGATCGCCGGCCTGGCCGCCGGTCTTGGTGCGTCGGGCATCCTCAGTCTGGGCGAGGCGATCGGGAAAATGAGTACGACCGTGACGGGAACGCTGGTGACCGGTTCCCGCAACGTCTGGACCAATGGCCTGGCGGCGACCTACGCCAAGGTCAGTACGGCGGCGTGCAGCATGCACAGCCCGGTGCAGCTGGTGGCCGAAGGCTCGGGCAACGTCTTCATCAACAGTTTGCCGGCCGCGCGCAAGGACGATGCGATCACCTGCGGCGCCAAGATTTCCGGCGGCTCCTCGAATGTCTTCATCGGCGGCGGCAGGGAACCGTATCTCCCCGTGGCCGATGAAATCCCGCCCGGGCTGCGCACCGCGGTCGACTGGGCCTTCACCGCCGCGGGCGCGGTGGGCGGCATCGGCAAGCTGCTGTGCAAGGCGGGCGGGGGGCTGACGCGCGCGGTACTGCCTTGCGCGGCGCGCTTCCTGGCCGGCTTCGCCGCCGGCGAAGCGCTCAGCCGCTACGTCATCGCGCCCGTGGTCGGACGCGCCATCGGCGGCTTGCTGGGCGAGCCGGTCGACGTCACCACCGGCCGCAAGCTGCTGCTGGCGCAAGAGGAAACCGACTTCGTCCTGCCCGGCCCGATTCCCCTGACCGGCGCGCGTTTTTATGGCAGTAACCTGGAGCGCGTCGGGGACTTGGGGCGCGGCTGGGTACTGCCCTGGGAAGTCTGGCTGCAGGCGCGTGACGGCAAGGTCTGGTACAGCGACGGCCAGGGCCGCGAAACCGGTTTTCCCATGATGCAGCCCGGTCATGCGGAATTCAGCGAGAGCGAGCAGTGCTTTTTGACGCGCAGCGCCGACGGCCGCTTTATCATGTACGACGTGAACGACGTGTATTACGACTTCGGCCAGCTCGACGTGACCGGCGGCGCGCCGGCCCCGCTGATGCGCATCGAAGACCGTAGCGGCCAATGGCAGCACTATGCCCGCGACGCGGCGCAGCGCTTGCTGTCGATCGAAACCAGCGACGGCCAGATGGTGCGGCTGGCGTACGGCGCGCAGTCGGGGCGCCTGGAAGGCATCGAGCGCGTGCGCGGCGGCACGCCGGGCTGGCTGGTGCGCTACGGTTACGACAGCCTCGGCCAGCTCATCAGCGTGCATGACACCAACGGCAACCTGGCGCGCCAGTTCAGCTATACCGACGGCCTGATGACGAGCCACACCAGCGCGCTCGGTTTCGTTTGCCATTACCGCTGGGAGATCATCGACGGCGCGCCGCGCGTTGCCGAATGCGGCAACAGCGAGGGCGAACGCACCCGCTTCGCGTACGACCCGGCGGGCCGCCAGACCCGGGCCACCGACGAACTGGGGCGCAGCGCCCATTGGATCTACGACGCCCATTTCCAGGTAGTGCAATGCACCGACCTCGATGGCGGCGTCTACCGCATCAGTTACACCGACGCGGGATCGCCGGCCACGCTCGATCTGCCTGGCGAGCGCAAGGTCGTGTTCGACTATGACGCCATGGGCCGCCTCGTCGGCGAGACCGATCCGCTCGGCCGGCGCACCACCACCGGCTACGATGGCCACAGCATGCGCGTGACCCAGCTTGCCTTCGCCGATGGCCAGCGCTGGCAAGCGGAGTACGATTTTTCAGGGCGCCTGCTGCGCACCACGGATGTGCTTGGACGCGAGGAGCGCTACGAATACGACGAGACCGGCGTGAGCCCGCTGCCCCTGGTGCACGTGGACGCCAGTGGCGGGCGCCAGCAGATGCGCTGGGACGAGCGCGGCCAGTTGCTCTCTTATACCGACTGCTCCGGCAAAACCACGCACTACACCTACGACGTCAACGGCGAACTCGCATCGGTCACCGACGCACTGGGCCAGGTCACGCGCTACGAGAACCTGCCCACGGGCGAGCCGGCGCGCATCCTGCTGGCCGACGGCAGTGTCGAAGAATATGTGTACGACGCCGCGGGACTGGTGACGTTTGCGCGCCGCAATGCGACCCAGACCCGGCACTGGAAGCGCAACGCGCGTGGCCAGGTCATCGAGGCGGTCGACCCGGCCGGACACGTTTCGCGCTACCGCTACGATGTTCGCGGACGCCCGGTGGAATTGGCGACGGCCCCCGATACCCGCTATCTGTTCAGCTACGATGCGGGCGACCGCCTTGAGCGCGAAATACGCCCGGACGGGGTCGAGCGGCACCGCCATTACGATCCCGCGGGCGAAATCATCGCGCTCGACGAACACGGCGCGCCCACGCCGGGGCAAGCCGGGCGCGCCCTGCGCACCACGCTGTTCGGGCGTGACAAGATGGGCCGGCTGTTGGCCAGGCAGACCGCCACGGCGATCAGCCGTTACGAGTGGGACGCGGGCGACCGCCTGACCGCAACCGCGCGCATGCCGACCGAGGCTGGCGCCGCGCTGGGCGTGACCGAAAGCGCTCTGCGCTTCGGCTACGATGCCGCCGGGCGCCTGATCGCGGAAGAAGGCGCCGAAGGCCGGGTCGACTATGAACTCGACGAGCTCGATAACGTCACGGGCCTGCGCCTGCCGCATGAGCAGCGGATCGATACGCTCAGCTATGGCTCCGGCCACGTGCACCAGATCCGCATGGGCGAGCGCGTCATCAGCGACTTCGAGCGCGACGACCTGCACCGCGAAATCGCCCACACGCAGGGCTCGCTGATCCAGAAACTCGGCTACGACAGGCTGGGACGGCGCCTGTGGCAGGCGTCCGCCCGCAAGAGCGAGGCGCATGGCGCCGGGCTCGGTCTTCTGTGGCGCAATTACCGCTACGACCCGATCGGCGAGCTGGGAGAGCAGCGCGATAATATCCGTGGCGCCATCCAGTATCAGTACGATCTGGCGGGCCGCATGCTCAAGCAGAACCGGGTCGCGCAGCAGCGCTTGGAAACGTTCGCCTGGGATGCGGCGGGCAACCTGCTCGACGACGTGGCGCGCAAGAGCGGCGGCCGGATTGAAGGCAACCGCCTCAAGGCATGGCAGGATCTGCGCTTCGACTACGATCCCTGGGGCAACCTGCTTACCAAACGCAAGGGCGCAAACCAGGTCCAGCATTTTTCGTTCGATGCGGACGACCGTCTGATCAAAGTCAGTACCCAGGACGCGTGGGGGACGGCGGAAACGCTGTTCGATTATGATCCTCTGGGACGGCGCATCGCCAAGACCGAATTGCGCGGCGCCACGGGAGCAATCCCTGCGGAGGGACGGCGCCGCTTCGTCTGGCAAGGCTTGCGTATGGTGCAGGAAATCCGCGACGGCGCCCTCAGCTGTTATATCTACAGCCCGGATGAAGGTTTCACGCCGCTGGCGCGCGTGGATACGGCCATCGGCCAGGGCGTGGCCTTGGCGGCGGCGGGCAGCGAGCAGCCGCGTTCGCGCATTTACCACTTCCACACGGATCTGGTTGGCGCGCCGCTGGAGGTCACGGACGAAAGCGGCGAGATGGCCTGGACGGCCAGCTATACGGCATGGGGCAAGGCCGACATCGGTGACGAAACAGCCATGGCGTCGAGGATCGAGCAGCCGTTGCGCTATCCGGGGCAGTATGCCGACCAGAGCACGGGGCTGCATTACAACACCTTCCGGTTTTACGATCCTGATATCGGGCGCTACATCAGCCCCGATCCGATCGGGCTGGAAGGCGGCACCAATCTGTTTGCGTACGTGCCCAACCCGACCGGCTGGGCGGACCCGCTCGGCTGGGACTGGAATTATCATTTAACGGACAGCTCGGGAAAAGTGTATTACCACGGCCGCGCGAGCGACAAGCAGACAATGGCTGATGTGGCGCGACGTCATGGCAATAACAAAGGCAAGGATGGCTTTCGCTTCGGAAAGGGCGACACCATGACCCGGATTACCGAACCGGGCACGCCGAAGTTGACTGCCCAGGGCATCGAGGGGATAGCGATTGATGACACCGGAATTATCGGCCGTAGAAAAACGAATGGGGATCTGGTACGGGGCAATGCAATTGCCGGAGTGGATCCAAAAACAGATACTGCCAGCTTAAAGATGGCCGCGGGCGAAGCTCATTTGAACGGGCGGGTACCAAGTGAAATGGGGCAAGTTTCCGGCAAACCATTAAAAGGAACAAAATGCTAACTGACCAAATTGACAAGAAAGCGCTCAAACTATTAAAAAGTTACAGTGGCGTTTCACAATTGTATGCTCGTTCAAAAAACCCTTTACGACCGTACCAACAACGATGGATCGACGAATTCGGCATTACTTCCGACGAGGAATTTGCGTACCTGAAAGAACATGGCTTAGCGTTTGATCTGGTAGATATGAAGCACGATGAGGCTGTCCAGAAGTGTTTTGAGTATGTTAAACAATGCAAGAAATCCCAAATTACAGATCTTTTCTTGTCGAGCTTCGCTACAGAGCGTCCCGACTTACGCAGCGATTTCGCAGCCTACGCGATAATGCAGACAATGCCCGAGCACCGCTTTGCCAATAGCAATGTACCAAATTTTTGCCATATTTGCTCCGGTAGTGACGTCTGCATTGACATGGACATGACAGACTGGAATGCGGAGCGGTTTAAATATGGATCCATCGGACCGTTAAAAGTTCCTTTTATTATTCAGTTTCACCTGGCGCAGCATCTCCGATGTGCTCATCAAACGCCAACGTCGGAAGATTTCCGTATCTTCAATGCGATTCTCGATGTACTACGTTCGGCGGAGGCAACGGCGAAGCCCAAGGACCTGCACAAGGATTTGAAGAAGATCAGTGGTTTCAAGGCGACCAACGATCAATGGAAAAGATTACTGGAAGCGCTGGGCGTCGCAGGCATCCTAGAGACGGAGCAACACAAGGGCTACCTCACGCACTATACAAATCCAGGCCTCGCCCCTTCAAAGACTTCCAGCTCGAACTGGGCCTATCCCGTCGACTTTTGGACGGGCGCGGATGGGGTCAACAGGAAGGCACTTGAATTCTGGTTTGGCGCATATCCCGAAGTACTACTTGAATGACGGAGGCAAGCGAAATTCCAAGTGCATCTTTTGAAGGAAAAATAGTGAATGCTTCGGTTGACAAAAAGGCGCTTAAATTATTGGCAAAATATAGCAGTATTTCCCAATCGTATTCTCGTTCGATCCGTCCTTTGGAGCCGCACGAGCAGAGATGGATCGATCTACGGGGCTTCAGCACCGACGAGGAATTTGAATACCTGAAAGAGCAAGGATTGGCATTCGATTCGCTTGACATGGAACATGATGCGGCGGTTCAGAAGTGCTTTGAGTATGCGAAGCAATGCAAGAAGCCGCACGTGACCGATCTTTTTCTGTCAAGTTTTACTGCGGAGCGTCTTGATTTTCGAAGTGGTTTCGCGCCATTTGCGATTATGCAGACGATGCCTGAGCACGGCTTTACAAAATCCTCAGCCCCGGGTTACTGCGCCATTTGCTCCGCCGCCGCTGTCTATACCGACATGGATCCCACTGACTGGAACGTGGATCGCTACAAGTACGGATCAATCGGGCTGCTGAAGGTGCCGTATGTCATCCAGTTCCACCTGGCTCAATACCTGCAACTTGCTCAACAAAAGCCGACGGTCAATGACTTCCGCATTTTTAACGCCATTCTCGATATCTTGCAATCGGTGGATGCCAAGACCAAACCCAAGGATCTTCATAAACACCTGAAAAGGATCGAGGGGTTCAAGGCAACCAACGATCAGTGCAGAGTATTGGTGGAGGCGTTGGGCATCGCGAGCATTCTGGAGACGGAGGAACATAAAGGTTACCTCACGCGCTACATCAATCCCGGTCTGGCGCCATCGAAATCGCACAGCTCCGATTGGGCCTACCCCGTCGATTTCTGGACCGGCGCCGATGGCGTCAACAGGAAAGCGCTCGCATTCTGGTTCGGCGACTATCCGGAAATCCGGCTCTGATCGTCGATGCCGGCCGCAAGCGCCGCATCAGGCCCGCATGCGCTTCGCCGCCGCCACCATGTTTGCCAGCGCCGCCTCGGTCTCCGCCCAGCCGCGGGTTTTCAGGCCGCAATCGGGATTGACCCACAGATTGGCCGCCGGGATCACCTGCGCCGCTTTCCTGAGCAAGCGTTCGATCGCGTCCGTATCCGGCACCGTCGGCGAATGGATGTCGTACACGCCCGGGCCGATCTCGTTCGGATAGCGATACTTGCCGAATCCATCGAGCAATGCCATGTCCGAGCGGCTGGTCTCGATCGTGATCACGTCGGCGTCGAGCGCGGCGATCTGCGGCAGGATATCGTTGAACTCGGCGTAGCACATATGCGTGTGGATCTGGGTCGCGTCGTGCGCGGCGCCGGCCGTGATGCGGAACGCGCGCGTGGCCCAGGCCAGGTAATCGTCCCAGCGCGCGCGCCGTAGCGGCAAGCCTTCGCGCAGGGCCGGCTCGTCGATCTGGATGATGCCGATCCCGGCCGCCTGCAAGTCGGCCACCTCGTCGCGCATGGCCAGCGCGATCTGCAGCGCGGTCAGCGCGCGCGGCTGGTCGTCGCGCACGAAGGACCACTGCAACATCGTTACCGGCCCGGTCAGCATGCCCTTGACCGGGCGCGCCGACAGGCCCTGCGCATGCACGGACCAGTGCACCGTCATCGGGTGCGGACGCGCCACATCGCCATACAGCACCGGCGGCTTGACGCAGCGCGAGCCGTACGACTGCACCCAGCCATGCTGGGTAAAGGCAAAGCCGTCGAGCTGCTCGCCGAAATACTCGACCATGTCGTTGCGCTCGGCTTCGCCATGCACCAGCACATCGAGCCCGAGCGCTTCCTGGCGCGCCACCGCGTGCGCGATTTCGGCCCGCATGGCCGTCTGATACTGGGCCAGCGGCAGGGCGCCGCGGCGGAAGGCGGCGCGCGCGGCGCGAATCGCCGCCGTCTGCGGGAATGAGCCGATGGTCGTGGTCGGATAAGCCGGCAGGCGCAAGCGCGCCCGCTGCAGCGCCTGGCGCGTGGCAAACGGTGCGCCGCGCCGGTCAGCGCCGGGTGGCAAGGCCTGGACCCGGGCCGCCACGGCGTCGCTGTGCACGCGGGTGCTGCGGGCGCGGCTGGCAATGGCCGCGCGCGCCTCGGCCAGCTGCGGCGCGTCGGCCCCGCCCAGGGCCGTTTTCAGGGTCGCCAGTTCATCGAGTTTTTCGGTGGCGAACGCCAGCCACGAGCGCACTTTGGGATCGAGCGCGGTTTCATCGGCCAGGCTCAGGGGCACGTGCAGCAGCGAGCACGAGGGCGCCAGCCAGAGTTCGCCGCGACGTGCCAGCAGCGGCGCCAGCACGTCGATGGCGGCGTCGAGGTCGGTGCGCCAGATATTGCGCCCGTCGACGATGCCGACCGACAGCACCTTGGGCAGGGCCAGCCAGTCGCATACGCTGGTCAGTTCATGCGCCGCGCGCACGCCATCCACATGCAGGCCGGCCACCGGCAGGCGGCAGGCCAGGCCCAGGTTTTCTTCAAGCGGCGAAAAATAGGTCGCCAGCATGATGGGCGCGCCCGACTGCGCCAGCAGCCAGTAGGCGATCTCGAAAGCGTTGCGCCATTCCTGCGGCAAGTCCAGGCCGAGGATGGGCTCATCGACCTGCACCCATTCCACGCCCTGAGCCTTGAGACGTATCAGCAAGGCGGTGTAGACCGGGAGCAGCTTTTCGAGCAGGCTCAAACGGTCGAAGCCGCTTGTGCGCGCGCTGCCCAGCCACAGGAAGGTGAGCGGGCCGATCAGGCTGACCTTGACCCGGTGGCCTAACGCCTGGGCTTCGGCCACTTCCGCCTGCAGGCGCTCGGCGGCCAGGGTGAAGGCGGTGTCGGGGCCGAATTCCGGCACCAGATAGTGGTAATTCGTGTCGAACCATTTGGTCATGTCGAGCGCGTGGCCGCCGTGCCGGTCTTCGTGCTGGCCGCCGCAGCAATCGCTGCGCTCGCCGCGCGCCATGGCGAAGGTGCGCCTGAGGGGGGTGGCGGCGCTGTCGAAACCGAAGCGTGCCGGTTCGCATCCGAACAGCTGGATATGGCTGGCCACCTGGTCGTAGAAGGCGAAGTCGCCCACCGTTACCAGATCGAGCCCCGCCGCGGCCTGCAGGGCCCAGTGGCGTGTGCGCAGAGCGGCGCCGGCCGCTTCCAGTTCCGCCTCGCCGCTGGCGCCGCTCCAGAAGGCTTCGAGGGCGGTTTTCAATTCGCGGCGTGCGCCGATGCGGGGGAAGCCGAGCACGTGTGTCTGTAGCGTTTTCATCATGTCATCGAGATTTCATTGTTCGTGTGTAAAGTTTGCGGCAAAGTGTCATATAATCAAAACGAAACCTTTTGCAGTTCCGCATGAAAAATTTTCATAGAACGAGACCATGCTAGAACTCCGACACCTGCGCACGCTCACGGCGCTGCGCTCTTCCGGCAGCCTGGTGCGTGCCGCACAGCTGCTGAACCTGACCCAGTCGGCCCTGTCGCACCAGATCAAGCTGATGGAGGAGCGCTACGGCGCCCCCCTGTTCGAGCGCAAGTCGCTGCCGATCGCGTTTACCGCCACCGGCATGCGCCTGCTCGCGCTGGCCGACCAGGTGCTGCCCGAGGTGGAGCAGGCCGAGCGCGACGTGGCGCGCCTGTCGCAGGGCGACAAGGGCCAGCTGCGCGTGGCGCTCGAATGCCACACCTGCTTCGACTGGCTGATGCCGGTCATGGATGCGTTCCGCCAGCGCTGGCCCGACGTCGAGATCGACCTGGTGTCGGGCTTTCACAGCGAACCGGTCGACCTGCTGCGCAGCGGCCTGGCCGACCTGGTGATCGGCTCGGCCGGCGGTCCCGACTACACCGTGTTTCCCCTGTTCCGCTTCGAAATTCTGGTGGTGCTGGCCCAGAAGCACCGCCTGGCCACCCAGCGCCGCCTGGAAGCGGCCGATTTTGAAGGCGAAACCCTGATCACCTATCCGGTGCCGGAAGAGCGCATCGACCTGATCCGCGAAGTCCTGCGCCCGGCCAATGTGCGCTTCGAGCGCCGCACGGCCGAGCTGACCGTGGCAATCCTCCAGCTCGTCGCCAGCCGGCGCGGACTGGCCGCGCTGCCCAACTGGGCCATCAAGAACTACGTCGACTACGATTACGTGCTGGCGCGCCCGGTGGGCGAGTTCGGCCTGTGGAGCGACCTGTTCGTTTCGGTGCCGCCAGCCCTGGCCGCCAAGGCCTACGTGAGCGATTTCGTGGGCGTGATCCGCGAGCAGTGCGCACGCACGCTCGACGGCATCACCTTGCTTAGCTGATATCCGGCCGGGGTAATTTGCGGGCGCAGGGCAATCCCCGATTGTTTTCGGTGAATAAGCTGATAAGATTGATTTTGCTCAAACTCGAACGGAGTCTGGAAACTAAGATGGAGGACTTTGTCACGCCCAGCGCTGTCAAAGACCGTCCATCCGAAAAGGGAAACCATGTTTTCAAGTTCTGACCTGTTGTTCCGCTCCATGCGGGAACTGTTCGACACCCAAGCGGGCATGTATCAGCGCAGCGTCCACGCAGCCATGGACGCCGGCGTGTCCGCGGCGGAAGTGAATGTCGATTCGATAAGAACCCTGCTCGCCACGGCCACCGTCGCAACCCGGCAGTGGCAATGTGCGGGCGGCGCCAGCAACTGGCTGACCCCGGTTCCGCGCGATGCATGGCAGTTTGCAATTTTCGGTCGGCCCCAGTTGGCTGCGCCGCCGGCCGGAGCTCAGCCGGGAACGGCGACCGGCACCTAGTGCCAGGCCGCTCACTTGAAACCTATTGGCCACCGCGCCAGAACACAGTACATCGGAGATTCACATGGAAGACGTCGTAATCGTGGCCGCTGGCCGTACCGCAGTCGGTAAATTTGGCGGCGCGCTCGCGAAAATTCCCGCCGCCGAACTGGGCGCCCACGTCATCAAGCACCTGCTGGCCCAGATCGACCTCGATCCGGCCAAAGTCAACGAGGTCATCCTCGGCCAGGTGCTGACCGCCGGCGCTGGCCAGGGTCCGGCCCGCCAGGCCGTGATCAAGGCGGGCTTGCCGAACATGGTGCCCGCTTTTACCGTCGGTAAAGTCTGCGGCAGCGGCCTGAAGGCCACCCATCTGGCGGCCCAGGCCATCAAGTGCGGCGACGCCGACATCGTCATCGCCGGCGGCCAGGAAAACATGAGCGCCTCGCCGCACGTGCTCAACGGCTCGCGCGACGGTTTCCGCATGGGCGACGCCAAGCTGGTCGACACCATGATCGTGGACGGCCTGTGGGACGCGTTCAACCAGTACCACATGGGCGTGACCGCCGAAAACGTCGCCAAGAAATACGACGTCTCGCGCGCCGAGCAGGATGAATTCGCGCTGCAGTCGCAGCTCAAGGCCGAAGCCGCGCAAAAGGCTGGCAAGTTCAAGGATGAAATCATTCCCTTCGAAATCGTGTCCAAGAAGGGCACTGTCGTGTTCGACACCGACGAGTATCCGAAGCACGGCACCACGCTCGAATCGCTGGCCAGCCTGCGCCCCGCTTTCGACAAAGCTGGTACCGTAACGGCGGGCAATGCCTCGGGCCTGAACGATGGCGCCGCCGCCGTGATCATGATGTCCGCCTCCAAGGCCAGGGAACTCGGTCTCAAGCCGCTGGCGCGCATCAAGGCGTATTCGTCGGCCGGGCTGGACCCGACCATCATGGGCATGGGCCCTGTCTCGGCGACCAAGCTGTGCCTGCAAAAGGCCGGCTGGACCCACGAAGACGTGGACCTGATGGAAATTAACGAAGCCTTCGCCGCGCAAGCGGTGGCCGTCAACAAGGAAATGGGCTGGGATACCAGCAAGATCAACGTCAATGGCGGCGCGATTGCACTGGGGCACCCGATTGGTGCGTCGGGCTGCCGCGTGCTGGTGACCTTGCTGCACGAAATGGTCCGGCGCGACGCCAAGCGCGGGCTGGCCAGCCTGTGCATCGGCGGCGGCATGGGCGTTGCTTTGGCAGTAGAACGCGACTGAGCATCGTTGCGCGCAAGCGCGATGGGGTGAAACGGCGCGACAATGAGCGCTACTGAGCACCGCTCAGTGGCGCTCAAGCGGAGCAAGGGCGGGTCCAATCCGCCCCCGCGATTTGGTTGGAGTTGGTGTACAAAAACAGGAGAAGACAAAATGGCTAGAGTTGCATTAGTGACCGGCGGTATGGGCGGTTTGGGCGAGGCGGTCTGTTTCAAGCTGGCCGCTCTCGGGTATCGGGTCGTCACCACGTATTCCCCTGGTAACAAGAAGGTCGCGGAATGGCTGGCGACCACCAAGGACATGGGCTACGACTTCAAGGCCTATGAGTGCGACGTGGCCGATTACGATTCGGCCCAGGCTTGCGTATCGAAGATCCAGGACGAAGTCGGCCTGATCGACGTGCTGGTCAACAACGCCGGCATCACGCGCGACATGACGTTCAAGAAAATGGACAAGCCGAACTGGGACGCCGTCATGGCTACCAACCTCGACTCCGTCTTCAACATGACCAAGCCTGTGTGCGATGGCATGGTCGAGCGCGGCTGGGGCCGCATCATCAACATCTCGTCGGTCAATGGCCAGAAGGGCGCCTTCGGCCAGACCAACTATTCGGCCGCCAAGGCTGGCATGCACGGCTTCACCAAGGCGCTGGCGCTGGAAGTGGCGCGCAAGGGCGTGACCGTCAACACCATTTCGCCGGGCTACATCGGCACCAAGATGGTCATGGAAATCCCGAAAGAAGTGCTCGACACCAAGATCATCCCGCAAATTCCGATGGCCCGCCTGGGTAAACCAGAAGAAGTCGCCGGTCTGGTTGCTTATCTGTCGTCGGACGAAGCCGCTTTTGTGACAGGCGCCAACATCGCCATTAACGGCGGCCAGCATATGTCCTAATCGCCGCTGGCGTTAGCATCATCCAAAAGCACTGCCCGCAGGGTGGTGCTTTTTTACTTTACGACTGCAGTCACGTAAAGGCGGTTCATGAGCAGTGCTGCATTTGAAATTCTTGCGATTGTCGAGACATTCGAGCCGGTTCGCGTACGAACGGGACGTGCCGGGTGGGAGCTGTTATTTCATCGCGTCACGGTATATGCCTTCCTCATCTCATTGGGATTAGGTGGGATTTTTTTATTGTTCTTTGGATGGGATAAGTTCGTCTCTCCGCTGCGTGGAATCCCTCGTGAGGTTGGTGCTGTATTTGGGCTGGGAGTTATCTTATCGGAGGTGGTTATCCTGATAGCGTTGGTCGCCGAAACACTATGCTCATTTATCGCATTAAGGGAGTCGCTACTACGTAATTTTATCTCCGACCTAAAATGGGATCTGGCTCATTCGCGCAGGCTGGACAGGTTTAATAAAAAGGACTTGAAGCGTGCGCAGGAATTCGTGGAACTGAGAGCAAACCGGGCGCGCGAGCGCATCAAGATGTTTATTGGCGGAACGGACAAGCTGGCACTGGTGGTGTTGCTGGCAGGTGGCTGGGCGGTCTTTAAAGAAGTACCGTGGCGCGCATCATTTTTTCTCGCAGACTGGGCAGATCCTGCCCATTTACCCAGTGCAGTCCTGTTTCTCCTTTTTGTGTTTGCCATATCGATGATAGCTGGCGCGTTTATCCTGAACGTCCAGGTGCAACGGTACGCCTATCAGCTTGAAGTCCTCAAGCTGCAATTGTCTACGCGGGACTAGCATGTCAATCAGCGCCAAACCCTATTTACGCGAAATCTCGATCACCGACGATGCCGGGATCGATTTCGACAGTTACCCCTTCAATATTCCCGCCGTGCGCGACATGGGCGTGATCGAGCCGCATGCCGACGTTACCTTTTTCGTCGGCGAAAACGGCGCCGGCAAGTCGACCATCCTCGAAGCGATCGCCGTGGCGATCGGCCTGTCCGGCGAAGGCGGCAGCCGCAGCGTCTCGCGCGGGCAGCAGAAGGTCTCGCCCCTGCACGATTGCCTGAAACTGGTGAAAGGCTTCCGCAAGCCGGCGTGGTCCTACTTCCTGCGCGCCGAAAGCCTGTTCAATGTCTTTACCTATCTCGACGAGCTCCCTCCCGGCGGAGGGCCATCGAAGCATCTGCGTTCGCACGGCGAAGCCTTCATGGACGTGATGCTGGAGTTTTCCGCCGGCGGCCTGTACCTGCTCGACGAGCCCGAGGCGGCGCTGTCGCCCAACCGCCAGCTGGCCGCCCTGTCGGCCATCGACCAGCTGGTCAAGCAGGACTGCCAGTTCATCATCGCCACCCATTCGCCGATCCTGCTGTCGTACCCGAACGCGAAAATCCTGCAGTTCGACGGCAGCGGCATCACCGAAGTGGCATACGAAGACACCGAACATTTCGCCGTCACGCGCGATTTTCTCAACCACTATCCACGGCGCTTGCAGCAGCTGCTCGCCGATGACTGACACAGGAACACGATCAACTTGAATACCACCTCCACGCTCACCTTCAGGCTGGCGACCGAAGCGGACATCGCCGCCATGTCGGCCATCCGCCTGGCCGTTACCGAGAACCGCCTGCGCGACCCTGGCCGCGTCACCGCCGCCATGTATCGCGATTACCTGGGGCGCCTGGGCCGCACCTGGGTGTGCGAGGACGACGGCGTCATCGCCGGTTTTGCCAGCGCCGACCGCGAACAAGGGTCGATCTGGGCGCTCTTCATCGACCCCGCGCGCGAAGGGCAGGGTATCGGCAAGCGCCTGCTGGCGCTGGCGGTGGACGATCTGTTCGAGCACGGGCACGAGCAGATCGTGCTCTCTACCGGCGCCGACACCCGCGCCGACATCTTTTACGAATCGCAGGGTTGGGAGCGCGGCAAGATGAAAGACGATATCGAAGTGCAGTATTCGCTGCAGCGCGCACGCGAGGTGCCACCCATGAACGACAATCTGTACGAGGCCAGCGTGCCCGTGTTCCGGCGCTACCTGCGTCAACTGCGCGCCATGCTGGTGCTGGCCGAGGCGCATCCGGATGCGGACGCACTGCTGGGCGCGCGCCTGGCGCCGGGCATGCTGACCCTGGCCGTGCAGGCCGAGGTGGCGGCCAATTTCGTCGTGCGCGCCTGCGCCCCGCTTGCCGGCAGCGTCCTGTCGCAGACTGGCGCCTTTCCCGCCAACGCGCTGCGCGACAGCGGCACGTTTGCGCCGACCTACGACGGCCTGCGCCAGCGCATCGACTTCGTGCTCGGCTTCCTGAACGCGCTCACGCCGGCGCAGTTCGACGGCGCCGCCAGCCGCGTCGTCAGCGACCGTGCCGGCGAAGCGCTGGTTACCTTGCCGGGCCAGGCGTTCCTGCTGCAGTACGCGCTGCCGAACTTCTTTTTCCACCTGACCGCCGCCTACGCCATCCTGCGCCAGGGCGGCGTCGCGATCGGCAAGGCCGATTTCGACGGTTTTCATGTCTACTCCAATGCCTGATCGTTCGCCCGCGTCCCGGCTCGAAGGCATCGGCATCGCTCCCGCGCGGGCGGCCGCCATCGCCGCCGACGTGGCGCGGGGCGACGCGCGCTCGCTGCTGCACGAACTGCTGCTGCGCGGGCTATGGAGCAGCGTCGTCGACGAAGCCGCGCCGGACGCGCTGCAGCGCCATGGAGGCGCCGTCGGCAGGCTGCTGGCCAGCGGCGTGGACCCGCACGATCTGCTGGACGTCGTGCGCGAGGCCCAGGTCGACACCATCTACAACGTGGCGCAGCTGATCGACTGGCCCGACGAGGGGCTGGAATTGGGCGAGGCGCTCGATGTCCGGCTGTCGGCCAGCCTGGCGCACGGTGGCGGCGCGCCGCAGCCGCTGCCCGAGCTGCATGCCTGCCTGATGGAGCGCGACCCCACCGGGCGATCCGGCGCGCCGCGCTCTCCCGAGCTGCGCCAGTTCGGCATGCTCGACGCGGACATCCGGCGCCAGATCACGGCGCTGACCGGCGAGCGCAAATTCTCGGCCGCCGCCGTCCTGTGGAAACAGCAGGTGGGGGGCGAACTGAAAACCGCGCTGGCGGCGGTGCAGTCGCTGGCCGGTCAGACGCGATAGGCGCGACAGGCACGCTCGCCGCGCCGGCTGCGTCAAGCCCGGCGGCAGCGGCGCGCCAGTGCGCTACAATCGGATGTCAACTACAAGAGGACTCCCATGCCCGCCATTCCGACCTGCCTGTTCCCGCCGATCCAGCCGACCCGGCACGGCATGCTGCAAGTCGATGCGCTGCACACCATCTACTGGGAGGAAGTGGGCAATCCGAAAGGCATTCCCGTGCTGTTCCTGCACGGCGGCCCGGGCGCCGGCCTGTCGCCGCAGCACCGGCGCTTTTTCGATCCGCAGCAGTACCGCATCATCCTGTTCGACCAGCGCGGCGCCGGCAAATCGACTCCGCTGGGCGAGTGGCGCGAGAACACGACCCAATTGCTGATCGGGGATATCGAAACGCTGCGCGAGCAGTTCGGCATGGACAAGTGGCTGGTGTTCGGCGGCTCGTGGGGCTCGACCCTGGCGCTGGCCTACGGCGAAGCGCATCCCGAGCGCTGCCTCGGCTTCATCCTGCGCGGGATTTTCCTGTGCACCGCCGCCGAAGTCGACTGGTTCCTGCACGGCGTGCGCTGGTTCTACCCCGAGCTGTACGACGAATTCGTGGCCCCGATTCCCGAGGCCGAGCGGGCCGACCTGCTCACGGCCTACACCACGCGCATGCTGTGCGACGATCCGGCCGTGTACTGGCCGGCGGCGCGTGCGTGGAGCCGTTTCGAGGGGCGCCGCGTATTCCTGCTGCCGCAGCCGGAAGATACCGCCTCCGACACGCTCGACCTGGGCGTGGGCCGGCTCGAATCGCACTACATGGCCAACCAGGGCTTCCTGCGCGAGGACCAGCTGGTGCAGGACGTGGGCCGCATCGCGCACCTGCCGTGCGTCATCGTGCAGGGCCGCTACGACGTCATTTGCCCGCCGCTGTCGGCCTACCGCCTGCACCAGGCCTGGCCGGGCGCGCGCCTGCGCATGGTGGCCGACGCCGGCCATGGCGCGCTGGAAGCGGGCATCGCCAAAGCCCTGGTGGGCGCCACCGAGCAGTTCAAGCGCAGCGGACGCTTCGATTAGGACGGCGGGGGTGGCCCTGCTACACTAGCGGCTGTACACGCATTATCAACTTACAGCGCCCTATGAATATCCAGCTCACCGATATCGGCCACGTCATCCAGCTGGCCATTGCGCCGGTGTTCCTGCTTACCGGCGTGTGCACCAACCTGATGGTGCTGACCAACCGCCTGGCACGCATCATCGACCGTTCGCGCGTGCTGGAAGACCGGCTCGACATCGCCTACCACGACGCCTATATGGACGAACTCGAGGTCCTGTACCGCCGCTGGCACCTGGTGAACTACGCCATTGCGCTCAGTACCGCCTGCGGCCTGCTGATTTGCCTGGTCATTGCGCTGCTGTTCCTGGGCGATACCACCAACGTGGCGCTGGACCAGTACATCGCCGGCCTGTTCGTGATCGGGATGCTGTGCCTGATCGGCAGCTTCGTGTACCTGCTGCGCGAAATTTTTGTCGCCTCCAAGACGCTGCGTTCGCGCCGTCACGTGCGTCCGCGCGGTTCGCCGCCGGCCGCCAACTAACAGATTGAGTTTTCTTATGCACGATTACCAACGTCCTCCCACCCTGTACCGCTACGCGCCGCGCGCCGAACTGGAAGCCGCGCTGACCCTGGGGCAGTTCCGCCTGGTCCCGGCCAACAACTGCCTGACCCTGTCGTTTTCGCAAGCGTGGGACAAAGCCCTGTTCGAGATCTTCTCGCCGGCCGACTGCTGCCTGGTGATCCACAACACCGAGGAATTCGGCGAACGCCTGCACCGCGCCGTGCAGCGCACCCTGCCAAGTTGGGCCGGAATCGACGGCGCCGTCGAATACGGCGCGCGCGCAGCCCTGGGCGCCGCCTTCACCAAGAGCAGCGCCGAAGCGGAAGAACGTGAATGGCAGTTCGCCTGGCGCGCCATGGCGCCGCAAATGAGTCTCAATCCCGTGACGGTCAAGATCGGCAGCATCGAAACCTTCGCCGAACTGCGCGAGCCGCAAAGCTACCAGGCTTAGTTGTCAGGCTTAGTTGTCAGGCTTAGTTGCCAGGCTTGTCGCCGCGATCGAGCCGTGCCAGCACGGCCTTCATCATGCGCTCGATGTCGGAGCGGATGATGTTCGCCCCCAGCATGCCGGGCACGTAGAATTTCGGTACCAGCCTGCCGCTGTAGACGATGCGCGTGCCGCCCGTCTCGGGCACCGGAACGAGCTCCCAGCGGCATTCGTAGACGCGCATGTCGCCGGTGATCAGGCTGATGTCGATGGACGTCATCGCTTCTTCGGTCGCTTGCACGATCAGGTGGATGTCGCGCCGGATGAACAGGAAGCTGGCCACCCCGAACTGCTCGATGATCGCCTTGTTGCCGGTGCGCGAGAGGACCTTGGAGGTTTTCAGGTCCGGCACGAAATCGGACATGCGGTCGTAATTGGTCAGCACCTTCCACACGGCCGCCGGCGCGGCGCGCACCTCGCCGCTGGACGCGACCTCGAACATGTGCTGGTCCGCTCTATCGACGCGCTTGACCGTCACCTCCAGCCTGGATTGAGCCAGGGCGGGCGTGGAACAGGCAAGAAAGCAACAAAATAGGATTCGCGGAAACATATGGCTAGCCTACGGGAAAGCGGCGACCCTGACAAGGGAGGCACGCTCAAGCGTGCGCGAGGTGGCGGGCCGAAGATTAGAACCCTGCATCTACAGAACTAGGTTGTAATGTCGTCTTGATATGCAGTCCCGACGTTCCGTCTTCACGCCCCCCACCCATCACAATCATGACAATCCAAGCCTACCCGCACCTGCTCGCGCCCCTGGACCTGGGCTTCACCACCTTGCGCAACCGCGTCATCATGGGTTCGATGCACACCGGGCTCGAAGACCGCTTCTACAATTACGGCAAGCTGGCCGCCTTTTACCGCGAGCGCGCCAAGGGCGGAGTGGGGCTGATCGTCACCGGCGGCATCTCGCCCAACCGCCAAGGCTGGCTCCTGCCGTTCGGCGGGACCCTCAATTTCGCCGGCGATGTGTATAACCACCGGCGCGTGACGACGGCGGTGCACGAGGAGGGCGGCAAGATCCTGATGCAGATCCTGCACTCGGGACGCTACGGTTATCAGCCGCTGGTGGTATCGGCATCGAACGTGAAGTCGCCGATCTCGCCGTTCAAGCCGCGCGCGCTGACGGAAAGCGGAATCGAAGCGACCATCCGCGACTACGCGCGCTGCGCCAGGCTGGCCAAGCGCGCCGGCTACGACGGCATCGAAGTGATGGGCAGCGAAGGCTACCTGCTCAACCAGTTCCTGTGCGCGCGCACCAACCTGCGCCAGGACCGCTGGGGCGGCAGCATCGAGAACCGCATGCGCCTGCCGGTCGAGATCATCAAGCGTATCCGCAAGACCGTGGGCGAGGACTTCATCATCATGTACCGCCACTCGCTGCTCGACCTGGTCGAAGGCGGCAACACCTGGGACGACGTGATCAAGGTCGCGCATGCCTTAGAGGCCGCCGGCGTCACCATCCTCAACACCGGCTACGGCTGGCACGAGGCGCGCGTGCCGACCATCGTCACCTCGGTGCCGCGCGCGGCCTTTGCCAGCGTGGCCGGACGGCTGCGGCGCGAAGTGAAGATTCCGGTGGTGGCCTCGAACCGCATCAACATGCCGTTTGAAGCGGACGACATCATCGCCCGCGGCGACGCCGACATGGTGTCGATGGCGCGCCCGTTCCTGGCCGACGCCCAGTTCGTAATCAAGGCGGCCAGCGGGCGCGCGGACGAAATCAACACCTGCATCGGCTGCAACCAGGCCTGCCTTGATCACACCTTCGCCAACAAGCGCGCCAGCTGCCTGGTCAACCCGCGCGCCTGCCATGAAACGGAGCTGGTGTACGCAAAAACGGCCAGGCCGCGCAAGGTGGCGGTGGTGGGCGCCGGTCCGGCCGGGCTGTCGGCAGCGACCGTGGCGGCCGAATGCGGGCACGCGGTGACTTTGTTCGATTCGAGCGACACGGTGGGCGGACAGTTCAAGATCGCCATGCAAATCCCGGGCAAGGAAGAATTCGCCGAAACCATCCGCTATTTTTCGCGCAAGCTGGAGCTGACCGGCGTGACGGTGCGGCTCGGTGAGCGGGTCACGCGCGAGGCGCTGCTGGCGGGCGGCTTCGATGACGTGATCGTCGCCACCGGCATCAAGGTGCGCATGCCGCCGATCGAGGGCATCAAGCATCCCAAGGTGCTCTCGTACATCGACGTGTTGCAGAAAAAAGCGCCGGTGGGAAAACGCGTGGCCATCATTGGCGCGGGCGGGATCGGTTTCGACGTGGGCGAGTACCTGTTGCACAACCCGGCGCACCCGCTGCCGCTGCCGGTGGCCGAGTGGGCTGGCGAATGGGGCGTGGACCTGGAAGCGACCACCAGCGGCGGGCTGGTGGCGCCGCACGCGGCCGAGCCGGTGCGCCAGCTGTTCCTGATGCAGCGCAAGGCGTCCAAGCTGGGTGCGGGGCTGGGCAAGACGTCCGGCTGGGTGCACCGCGCGACCCTGAGCCGCAATGGCGTTGTGATGCTGGCCGGGGTTACGTACAACAAGATCGACGACCATGGCCTGCATATCACCGTCGGTGGGGAAGAGCGCTTGATCGCGGTCGACAACGTGATCATCTGCGCGGGGCAGGACAGTTTGACGGAGCTGATGCCGGAGGAGGGCGCGGCCAGTGGTGGGCCGGTGTTCCACAAGATCGGCGGCGCGGCGCTGGCGGCCGAGTTGGACGCGAAGCGCGCCATCAGGGAAGGCGCTGAACTGGCCGCGCGCCTTTAAAGACAAGTACACCTAAAACCGTCATCCTCGCGCAGGCGGGGATCCATAGCACGTATGCTCAAAGGTGCTATGGACCCCCGCCTGCGCGGGGGCGACGGCTTGAAGTGAACGGGTTTGAGCTTAGTCGTCGGCTACTATTTTTTGCGCACCACCACGCAGCCGATCGAATACCCCGCGCCAAACGAGCAAATCACGCCGTGCGAGCCGCTTGGCATGTCGTCCTGGTACTTGTGGAAGGCGATGATCGAACCGGCCGACGAGGTATTGGCATACGTGTCCAGAATGACCGGCGCTTCCTGCGGTTCGGCGTCGCGCCCGAGCAGCATGCGCGTGATCAGCAAATTCATGTTCAGATTGGCCTGGTGCAGCCAGTAGCGCGATACCTGCGCCACTTCCAGCCCCGCATTGGTGACCGTCTCGCGGATCATCTCGGCCGCCATCGGACAGACTTCCTTGAACACCTTGCGGCCCTGCTGGCGGAACAGCTTGTCCGGATTGCCCACACCCGATTCGTCGAAGCGGTTCATGAAGCCGAAATTGTTGCGGATGTTGTTCGAGAATTTGGTCTTGAGCTTCGATTCGAGGATCTCGAACTGGTGCGCGCTGGTCGCCGTCTCGGCCGCTTCGATCACGATCGCCGTGCAGGCGTCGCCGAAAATGAAGTGGCTGTCGCGGTCGCGGAAGTTCAAATGGCCGCTGGTGATTTCCGGATTGAGCACCAGCACCGCGCGCGCCTGCCCGCTCTGCACCGCCGCCAGTGCCGTCTGGATCCCGAAGGTGGCCGAGGAACAGGCCACGTTCATGTCGAAGCCGAAACCGTCGATGCCCAGCGCTTCCTGCACCTCGACCGCCATGGCCGGGTAGGCGCGCTGCATGTTGCTGCAGGCGACCAGCACCATGTCGATGTCGGCCGCCGTGCGTGCGGCCCGGTCCAGTGCCTGGCGCGCGGCGGCCACGCAGATTTCAGCCTGCAGCGAGATTTCTTCGTCGGCGCGCTCGGGAATGCGCGCCGTCATGCGCGCCGGGTCCAGAATGCCGGATTTTTCCATCACATAGCGCGATTTGATGCCCGATGCTTTTTCGATAAAGGCGGCGCTCGATCCTTCGATCGCCGTCAGTTCGCCCGCCGCGATTGCATCAGCGTGTTCGGCGTTGTACAGTTCGGCGTAAGCGTTGAAGGCGACAACCAGCTCTTCGTTGGAGATCGAATGGGGCGGCGTGAACAGACCCGTGCCGCTGATGACGACTTGTTTCATGGTGGAGCTTTCAAATAAGGTAAGCCGGGCATAACCCGGCACGTGCCGCTGATTCTACACAATGGACTTCATGGTGGCGAGAAAAGCGCGGGGCTACCCCGGTGGAGAGCGCCTATTTCCGCTTTTTCGCGGGCGCCGGCGCGGCTGGCGCCTCGGCCGCCGGGTCCTTGGCGGGCTTGGCCAGTTGCACCGGCAAGCCTTTCAGGTGATTGAGCGCCTGCGCCAGCTGGAAGTCGTCGGCGCTGCCGTATTCGAGCGGCTTGCGCTTGCGCTCGATCGCCAGCAGGCGGCGCTGGGCGTCGAGCTGCTCGCGCGTGCTGGCCGCGCTTTCCTTGTCGCGGTCGTTCGACAAGTGCTTCTCCAGGTCGGCCTCGCGCATGCGAAACCCGTTCAAGCCATCGCCGTCGGCGTTTTCGTCGACCAGAAAGTCGGGAATGATGCCGCGCGCCTGGATCGAGCGCCCGTGCGGGGTGTAATAGCGCGCCGTGGTCAGCTTGACCGCGGTATCGCCGCCGAGCGGCTTGATGGTCTGGACCGAGCCCTTGCCGAAAGTCTGGCTGCCGAGAATCACGGCGCGCTTGTAATCCTGGAGGGCGCCAGCCACGATTTCGGAGGCCGAGGCCGAGCCGGTGTTGACCAGCACCACCATCGGCACCGTCTTGAGCGCGGCTGGCAGCCTGGCCAGCACGTCGCCGTCGCCCTGCAGGGTGTAATACTCGGGTTTGCCAAGGTAGCTCTGGCGCGAATTGGCGAGCTGGCCGTTGGTCGAGACGATCTCTACGCCGCGCGGCAAAAACGCGGCCGACACGCCGATGGCGCCTTGCAGCAGGCCGCCCGGGTCGTTGCGCAAGTCCAGCACCAGGCCCTTGAGGGCAGGATCCTGCTGGTACAGCGCGCTGAGGCGGGCCGCCATGTCGTCCACGGTCGGTTCCTGGAATTGCGAAATGCGCAGCCAGGCGTAGCCCGGCTCGACAATCTTGCCCTTGACGCTTTTCTGGATGATTTCCTGGCGCGTGATCGTCATCACCAGCGGCAGCGCCACGTCCTTGCGCAGCAGGGTCAGGGTGACCTTGGTGAGCGGCTCGCCGCGCATCTTCTTGATCGCTTCGTCGATGCCCAGGTTCTGGATGGCCTCGTTGTTGATGCGCGTGATCAGGTCGCCCGCCTTGATGCCGGCGCGCCAGGCCGGCGAATCCTCGATCGGGGCCACGATCTTGATGTAGCCTTCCTCGCTCTGGGCAATTTCGATGCCCAGGCCGACGAACTTGCCCTGGGTGCCTTCGCGCAGGTCGCGGTAGGCTTTCTTGTCGAGGTAGGCGGAATGGGGATCGAGCGAGGCCACCATGCCGCTCAGGGCATCGGTCAGCAATTTCTTGTCGGCCACCGCTTCGACATAATCGGTTTTGATCAGATCGTAGGCGTCGGACAACTGGCGCAGTTCTTCGAGCGGCATGCCTTGTTCGACCGGCTTTTGCGCCAGCGCCGAAAATTGCATGGAAAAGGCCACGCCGGCCAGGGCGCCCAGGCCGACCAGCCCGGAATTTTTGAGGGTAGAACCCATGGTGTCACCTACGATGCCAGGAAAAATGCGCCAGTTCAGCTGATGAGCTGGCACGAATCCAGTATAAACCCGATTACCCGGCCCGCAGCGAAATTGTGCATGTGCGGTTTGTGTATCGAAAAGTAAAAAAACCGGGCCCGGCGGTTCCCCCGGGAAGGCAAGGGCTAGAATGCCAGCATCGCGAGCCCGATGACGCGCCACCCACTTGCCGTCCAGCCAGCCTGATTCACCCACCGAACCCCCGATGAGCAAACTGATTCCCTTCGCCTGCGCCGCCCTGATCGCCAGTATCGCCCCGTCCCTCCACGCCCAGGACGCGCCCGCCGGACCGGTGACAGCCGTGCCGGCGGAGGACGCTGCCGCCGTGCCTCCCGCCGTGCGCGTACCCAGGTCCAAGGGCGAGCCCAAGGCTGCAGCGGGCGTGACGGCGGTCACCATCAACGGCAGCCGCGCCGGCGACACCGAATCGCGCCGCCTCTCGACCGCCGCCAAGATGGTGTTCGGGCGCGAGGAACTGGACCGCAACGGCGACAGCAGCGTCGGCGAAATCCTCAAGCGCCTGCCCGGCGTGACCATGGGCGGGCCGCCGGGACGGGGCGGCGGCGGGGTGCGCATGCGCGGCCTGGGCAACGGCTACACCCAGATGCTGGTCAACGGCGAGCGCCCACCGGCCGGGTTTTCGCTCGAATCGCTCTCGCCGGATCAGGTTGAACGCATCGAAGTCATGCGCGGCCCGGTGGCCGAACACAGCACCCAGGCCATCGCCGGCACCGTCAACGTGGTGCTGCGCGAGGGTTACCAGCAGAAGGATATCCAGCTCAAGCTGTCCGACAGCATCGAAGATGGCCGCCACGGACCGAACGTGTCGCTCACCATGCCCGGCAAGGTG
Organism: Massilia pseudoviolaceinigra; assembly: GCF_030846505.1. NCBI lineage: Bacteria > Pseudomonadati > Pseudomonadota > Betaproteobacteria > Burkholderiales > Oxalobacteraceae > Massilia > Massilia pseudoviolaceinigra. Next base: position 176,282 of record NZ_JAVCWL010000009.1, read on the forward strand.
GGTGCGCTGACCTGGCTGATGAGCGGCTCGATGGGCGCCAACCGCCAGCACGATGAAAGCATCTCCACCTATCAGGATACCGATCCGGCCGGCGTGATGCTGAAAGACCAGCAGGTCGACGCCCACAGCAACCGAAGCTCGCGCTCGGTGCACCTGACGCCGCGCCTGTCGTATAAATTCGACAATGGCGACACGCTCAATTTCCAGCCCTTCTTGATGCATAACCGCAGCGAAGGCGACAGCGGCAGCCTGCTGACCCAGCGCATCGGCCCGCCGCAGCGCGAGTACGCGCTGGCGCTGTCCGACTCGACCTCGTCCATGACGATGCTGCGCGGCATCGGCAACTGGCTGCACCGGATGGAAGCCGGCGCCAAGCTCGATGTCAAGTTCGGCTTCGGCGGCGGGCGCAGCGAAAGCACTTCGCTGCGCAAGCAGTACGCCGACAACGGCGTGCTCAAGGATGTCTTCAACGATGTCGACACTTCGCGCAGCCATAGCCTCAACAGCGGCGGCAAGTACAGCACGCCGCTGGCCAAGGGCCACCTGCTGGCCGCCGGCTGGGACCTGGAAGGCGGGCACCGCGAGCAGAGCACGGTGGCGCTGGTCAACGGCCGCGCCCAGTTCGCCGAATCGGGGTCGAGCATGACGGCCGACACGCGCCGCGTAGCCGGCTACGTGCAGGACGAGTGGGATATCACGCCGCAATGGTCGGCCTACCTGGGTCTGCGCTGGGAAGGCATTCGTACCAGCGCCACCAACCAGGGGCGCGACGTGCGCAACAACAGCAGCGTGTGGAGCCCGGTACTGCACACCGTGTGGCGCATTCCCGGCTTTGAAAAGGACCAGATCCGCGCCAGCCTGACGCAGAGCTACCGCGCACCCCAGCTGAACGACCTGATCGCCGTACCAACCTATTCGCAGCTCAACAGCGCAACCCGGCCCGACCGCACCGGCAATCCGAACCTCAAACCCGAGCTGGCGCAAGGGATCGACCTGGCCTACGAGCACTACCTCGGCAAGAGCGGCATCCTCAGCGCCAGCGGATTCGTGCGCAAGATCGATAACCTGATGCGGCGTGAACTGAGCTTGCGCGACACGCCGGATGGCCCGCGCTGGCTGTCGAGCCCGTCGAACATCGGCAGCGCCCGCACCAGCGGCATCGAGCTGGAAGCGAAGTTCCAGCTGGCCGAGCTGGTGGCCAACGCCCCGACTATCGACCTGCGCTCGAACTACAGCCGTTTCTGGTCGAGCGTGGATGGCATTCCCGGCCCCGACAACCGGCTCGACCAGCAAGCCAAGCAAACCGCCAACGTCGGCCTCGACTGGCGGCTAAAGGACGTGCCGCTGACCCTGGGCGGCAGCTACAACTGGACCCCGGCGATCCGGGTGCGCACCAGTGCCGATGAAATCGCCACTACCGGCGTGAAGCGCCAGTTCGACGTGTACGGCTTGTGGAAGTTCAGCGCCGGCACCCAGCTGCGCCTGTCGGCCAACAACCTGATGAGCGACGACTACGTGGCCGGGCGCAGCGTGACCAAGGAGGGCATTGCCCAGCTGTCGGACACGGCCAGCCGCACGTACACCACCTGGACCATTCGTCTGGAAATGAAGTTATAGTGATCGATGCCATGGCCACAAGCCATTTTTTCCCCGCCCCATAAGGACACCCCTGTGAAACGATATCTTCTGAGCACCCTGACCCTGAGCCTGGCGGCCGCTTTTGCCAGCGCCGCCGAACCGGTCCAACCGCCCGCGCCGCTTTCCGGCATCGATGTGCAGTACATCGACAGCAGCGTGCGGCCGCAGGACGATTTTTTCAGCTACCTCAATGGCCTGTGGCTCAAAAATACCGAGATCCCGTCCGACAAGTCGAGCTGGGGCACCTTTGCCAAGCTGCGCGACGACACCCTGCCGCAGCTGCGCGTGCTGATCGAAGCGGCCCAGAACGAAAAGAACAAGAAAGCCGGCAGCGAGACGCAGAAAATCGGCGACCTGTACGCCAGCTACATGAACGAAGCCAAGCTGGAAAAGCTCGGTTACAAGCCACTGGCCGGCGAACTGCAGCGCATTCGCGCGCTGCGTGAAAAGAAGGCCATTCCGGCCCTGATCGCGCATCTGTCGAAGATCGGCGTCAGCGTGCCGTACGGCATCTACGTCGGCCAGGACAGCCGCGAATCGACGCGCTACGCCACCTACATCAGCCAGAGCGGCCTGGGCTTGCCCGACCGCGACTACTACCTGAAAAAAGACGACGCCAAGCTGGCCGACGTGCGCGCCAAGTACGAGCGCCATATCGAGAAAACCCTGGGCATGGCCGGCCACAAGGATGCGGCAAGCGCGGCCAAGGCCATCCTGGCGCTGGAAACCGCGCTGGCCGAAGTGCAGTGGAGTAAGGTCGAGCTGCGCGATCCGGTCAAGCGCTACAACAAGGTCGAGATCGCCAAGCTGGGCGAGCTGACCCCGGGCTACGACTGGAAGGGCGCGCTGGGCGCCGCCAACGTGGCCGGCAAGGTCGACTACGTCATCGTCGGCCAGCCGAGCTACCTGAGCGGATTCAACCAGGTGCTGGAAAAGACCGACCTGGCGACCTGGAAATCGTATTTCGAATGGCAACTGTTGAACGGTTATTCGGAATACCTGTCGAAAGAATTCGTCGACGCCGATTTCGCCTTCTTTGAAACCGTGCTCAAGGGCGTGCCGGAAAACGAACCGCGCTGGAAGAACGGCGTCTCGACCGTCAATGGCGTGCTGGGCGAAGCGGTGGGCAAGGAATACGTCGCCAAGCACTTCCCGGCCGAGCGCAAGGCGCGCATGGAAGAGCTGGTGCAGAACCTGCTGGTGGCCTACAAGCAGAGCATCGACACGCTCGACTGGATGGGTCCGGAGACCAAGAAGGAAGCCCAGGCCAAGCTGGCCAAGTTCCGCCCGAAGATCGGCTATCCGAGCAAATGGCGCGACTATTCGGCGCTGACGGTCAAGCAGGATGATCTGGTCGGCAACATGATGCGCGCGCGCACCTTTGCCTACAACCGCAGCATCAACAAGCTCGGCAAGCCGATCGACCGCGAAGAGTGGGGCATGACGCCGCAGACAGTGAACGCTTACTACAGCTCGACGATGAACGAGATCGTGTTCCCGGCGTCGATCCTGCAGCCGCCGTTCTTCGACATGCGCGCCGACGACGCGGTGAACTATGGCGCCATCGGCGCGGTGATCGGACACGAGATCAGCCACGGTTTCGACGACAAGGGCAGCCAGTCCGACGGCGACGGCAACCTGCGCGAATGGTGGACCAAGGAAGACCGCGCCAAGTTCCAGGCCAAGGCCGACATGCTGGTCAAGCAGTACAGCGGCTACAGCCCGCTGAAGGGCTACAACGTCAATGGCGAGCTGACCCTGGGCGAGAACATCGGCGACAACTCGGGCGTGGCGATTGCGTACAAGGCGTACAAGATCTCGCTGGGCGGTAAACCAGCGCCGGTGATCGACGGCTTGAGCGGCGACCAGCGCTTCTTCATGGGCTTCGGGCAGGTATGGCGCATGAAGATGCGTGAAGCGCAGCAGATCGTGCAGGTGAAGACCGATCCGCACTCGCCGGGCCAGTTCCGCGCGAACGGGACCATGATGAACCAGCCGGCGTTCTACGAAGCGTTCGGCGTGAAGGAAGGCGACAAGATGTACCTGCCGCCGAAAGAGCGCGTCACGATCTGGTAATCGGGTGAATTGACACGACAAGGGCCACGCGAGTGGCCCTTTTTTGTGCCCGTGGTATTGGGAACGGGGGATTTGCCGGGCGCCGTGCTCGCGACGGCTTTACGTGTGCGAGCGCTCACTGGCGCCGCTCCTGCCCCTGGCGCAAACGCATGTGTTCCTGTCAAGTTTGCAACAACTGCCTGCGCCAGCCTCCCTCGGCTATTTCTCCAGACGAAAAAAAACCGCCCTGAAAAGAGCGGTTTAGCGGGCGTTCTGAACGCTTACTTGGATGCGGTAACCATGAAATCAACCGCTGCCTTGACTTCGTCATCCGATGCCGAGGAACCGCCTTTTGGAGGCATCATGCCAGCCTTGCCGGTATATCCCTTGATCGCGTGCTCGTACAGCAGTGGCGCGCCTTGCGCGATACGTGCGGTCCATGCTGCCTTGTCGCCGACTTTCGGCGCACCGGCGATACCTGCGCCGTGGCAAGCGATGCATGCGGAGTTGTAGACGGTCTTGCCTGTGTCAGCGGCCAGCTTTGGCGCTTCGGCCGGCGCTGCTGCTGCAGCCGGGGCCGCTGCGGGAGCTGCCGCCGGTGCTGCTGCTTCGACTGGCGCTGCTTCGACTGGCGCTGCTGCTTCGGCGGCTGCCGGGGCTGCGGCTGCGGCGGGAGCAGGAGCGGCTGGTTCCTTGAACTTGGCGCCGGACTGGTTTGCCATGTGCACGACTGCGCGCGCTACTTCGACATCGTCCAGATCAGGATTGCCGCCGCGGGCAGGCATGCCGCGGATACCGACGATTGCGTGCTTGACCAGCGTATCGTAGCCCTGAGCAATACGGGTAGCCCAGCCGCCGGCATCGCCGACCTTCGGTGCGCCACCGATGCCCGCGCCGTGGCAGGCCACGCAGTTGGCGGTGTACACGGCGTCGCCGGCGAGGAAAATCTTCGGCGCGTTGGCATCCTTGAGGGTGTAGCCGTCATCGGCCACCGGACGCAGACGCGCGGCGATCGCTTCGGCCTTCTGGCTGTCGGTGCCGGCGCCAGTGGTTTTCGTCGTCGTCACGAACGTTACCAGCAGAATGATGCCGATGACAGTGACGAGGAAGAAGCCGACCACCGCAGCGACGAGCTGCTTGGGTGTCCGGATCGCGGATTCGTGTTCGTTGTGTGCGTCGCTCATGATGTCCTTAGTACAATTTTCAAAAAGCTGCCGGCCGATCGTGTTCGCATGGAGGAACTTGCAAATACTCGCCAAACCCGCGATTATAGACTCAAAGCACCTCTTATGGAACGCAAATTCCCTGTAACGCGACACTTTCCATGGACGCGGGTACAGAAAAAACGGTATCCTTCGCGTTACGTTCGACATTCCTCAGCGCGGCTGTAGCTCAGTGGATAGAGTATTGGCCTCCGAAGCCAAGGGTCGTGGGTTCGATCCCCGCCAGCCGCACCAGAAAATCGTCCGACTTCCCACGGTTGTTGTGATTTTTCGGGAAAATTGACGTCAACACACAGACAACATCAACGCCCGAATGGCACTTCGTGGCCGCGCCGGCAATCTCAGAACCCCATGGCCGCGCCCAGCGGCGCGGCTTGCGCGGGCATCGCGCCGGCGTTGGCGGCGAGCGTCGCTGCCGGTGCATGGCTGCGGCCGACGCAAAAGTATTCCAGCCCCGCCGCGCTCGCTCGTTCGGGATCGTACAGGTTGCGCCCGTCAAACACGAGCGGGTTCAATAGCAGTTCGCGGACCTGCTCCAGGCAGACGCTGCGAAATTCCCGCCATTCCGTCACGATCAGCAGCGCGCTGGCGCCCGCCAGGGCAGCCATGGGGTCCGCAGCCAATTCGAGATCGTCGCGTTCGCCGTAAATACGGCGCGTTTCCTGCATTGCCGCCGGATCGTAGGCGCAGATGGACGCGCCCAGTTTCCACAGATGCTCCATGATGGAGCGGCTGGGCGCTTCGCGCATGTCGTCGGTGTCGGGCTTGAAGGCCAGGCCCCAGATGGCAATCCGCTTGCCGCGCAGGTCGTTCCCCAGGCGGCGCACCAGTTTGCGCGTCAGGACGTACTTTTGATGGGCATTGGCCTGTTCGACCGCGGCCACCACCCGCAGCGACACATCAACCTGCTGGCCCATCCGGCGCAGCGCCTGTACGTCCTTTGGAAAGCAACTGCCGCCATAGCCGGTGCCCGCGTAGAGGAAGTGGTAGCCGATGCGCTCATCGGCGCCAATGCCCTGGCGCACCCGCTCGATGTCGGCGCCCACCGCATCGGACAGGTTGGCCAGCTCGTTCATGAAGCTGATGCGCGTGGCGAGCATCGCGTTGGCCGCGTACTTGGTCAGTTCCGCGCTGCGCACATCCATCGTGACCATGCGTTCGTGGTTGCGCTGGAAGGGCGCGTACAGTTCGAGCAGGATCGGGCCGGCACGCTCGCCGGACGTGCCGATGACAATCCGGTCGGGCCGCATGAAGTCGGCAACGGCCGCGCCTTCCTTCAGGAATTCAGGGTTGCTGGCCACCTCGAACGTGGCGTCGCTGGCGCGGGCCGCCAATTCTTTGCAGATGACCTCGGCAACGCGCTCGGCCGTGCCAACCGGCACCGTACTTTTGTTGACGATGAGTTTGAATCCGGTCATGAAACGGCCGATATTGCGCGCCGCCGCCAGCACATGCTGGATGTCGGAGTCGCCGTCTTCGTCAGCCGGGGTGCCGACGGCGATGAACTGGACTGAGCCGAACTGCACCGCTTCGGCGATATCGGTCGAAAACCGCAGGCGGCCGGCGCGGGCATTGCGTTGCACCATGGCCTCCAGTCCCGGCTCATGGATGGGGATGCGTCCTTGGCGCAAATTGGCCACCTTCGCTACATCCAGGTCAAGGCACAGCACATCGTTTCCAACTTCAGCCAGACAGGTTCCAGTGACCAGGCCGACATAACCGGTACCAATAACAGTGATTTTCATAGGATCGTTTTCAATTTTCCTGTCAGCCCATCCACAGCACAAGTGTCGATATGATCAAGAACGGATTTCCGGGAGGATGGGCGGCGTCTTTTCGTGAAAAAATCGGCGGGAAGCATGCACGGCGAGATATTTTCTGGTTCGTGAAAATCGAAGAATCCCTGCCGGCCCAATATCAGGAAAACATATCGATAGTAAAGCCCGGACGCTCCGCAAATTCCTCGACCGCATACGACGAGGCGAACGCTCTTGCTACATGGTTGATCGCATCGAGTGAAGGATGGCGGTCATCTTCTTGCCATAGCATCATCTGCAATGGATTGGCCGCAAAAAACTCGTAGGACGGGAAATAGGAAACGAAGGGATCCCTGCAATGTTCGTCGAGCTGGCTGTAGATCGCCGACAAAAGGATCGCCTTGGAACGGCTGTTGGCGATATGCGGATGAAAACTCCCGTTAGCGTGCTTCAGCGGAACAGGAGACACGGTGAAAATGATGGGCGTCTCGGCGCCCTTGGCGGCGCGGATCAGGCCGATAATCTGGCGGATGTCATCCACGCATTCTTCAACGCTTAAAAAACGGTTATCAATGCGCTCGGACGCTTTTTCATCGAGAATTTTAACGCCGAGATAAGGCGCGCGATTCAGTGTCACCGGCACCCCGTCGATCGCGGTTTCCCACACATCCGACAGGCCCAGGGTGACGAAGAACGCGTCGGCCCGCTCGAATACCTCGCGCGACTGCGCCGCAATGTCGGCTTTGATGCGGCCAAGTTCCTCGATGCTCTGGGCATCGATACAGTGGCGCAATGCATCGCCATACACAGTCACGCCGTCATTTCTGCATACCCGCCAATCGACGTCAGGCACGCTGTATCCGGCGGCACGACGCAGCTCGTGAAGGATGGTGCGGCTATTGTAGTGAAGACCCCAGGACACTTCCGGAACCGCAAAGCCTTGGAACTTCAGCCAACGATTCATGTTGGCCGCAAAACAGCTGCCGATCGAGTAGATACAACTGCTTTTGCTCAGAAACCTCAAGGGATTGACGGGTTGCGTCAGCGGGCTGTCGTGCAGCACCCATTTACTCCCCGAATGTGGCATTGCGGAACGCCAAGACATAGATATTCCTCTATCCAAAGACACCGATTTACTTAATTAACAAAAAGCAATGAAATGACATTTTTGGCACGAAACAGAAACTGCTTCGCAAACGGGTTCGCCAGGAGGGCTGAAATGCGGCGGCGATGGAAGACAAGAATCACATTGATTTACTTGCAGATACCCTATATCCGCTCAAGCCAGCATTGCAGACCGTGAAATGCGCACCAAGCCAAGCGCCCTCACCAACCTGTCCCGAATAGAATGGGTGATGAATTGTGCATTGTTGCTTATAATACATTACTCTAAAGTGTATCCATTGGTCAAGACAATCTTTCAGCCCATTTTTCACCTTTGAATGCATCCGGCTCGCCGTGTATTTGCCGCTCTGGCGATGGCGCTTATCGACATAACGCGACGATTGTTTCGTGTACCCGGGTGCGCCCGATATCCGGGTTTTCCGGCGCGCTGGCGCGTGTGATGACGCGTTGAAGGGCTGGCGTTCCATGCCGGCCGCGATTATCGGAAGAAAGGGCGACATTCGATTGGCGGCAGAGTGCGGCAGGAGAATATGCAGGGTCGGCGGCGCCGGTATTGGCGCCGGCGCAGTGGCGGCGCTGCCCTGCGGCGGGCGGCTGGTCGTGGCGCTTATCCTTCGCCGGGCTGGTCGTCGGGATCGGTGTCCACATTGCGCGCCTGCGCCTGGTAGAGGCGGAAATACGCGCCTTCGCGCGCCATCAGCTCGTCGTGCGCGCCTTCTTCCACCACCTGGCCGCGCTCCAGCACGATCAGGCGGTCGGCGCTTTGCAGGGTCGACAGGCGGTGGGCGATGGCAATCGTGGTGCGTCCGCGCACCAGGTTGTCCAGGGCTTTCTGGATTTCCTTCTCGGTTTCCGAATCGACCGAGGAGGTGGCTTCGTCAAGGATCAGGATGCGCGGGTCGATCAGCAACGCGCGGGCAATCGAGATGCGCTGCCGTTCGCCGCCGGACAATGCCTGGCCGCGCTCGCCCACCATCGAATCGTAGCCTTGAGGCATACGCAGGATGAATTCATGGGCATGCGCGGCGCGCGCGGCGGCGATGATTTCCTCGCGGCTGGCGTCCGGCTTGCCGTAGGCCAGGTTCTCGGCAATGGTGCCGAAGAAAAGGAACGGTTCCTGCAGCACCAGGCCGATGTTGCGCCGGTACGCCGACAGCGGCAGCGAGCGGATATCGACCCCGTCGAGCAGGATGGCGCCCTCGGATACGTCGTAAAAGCGGCAGATCAGGTTGACCAGGGTGGTCTTGCCCGACCCGCTGTGGCCGACCAGGCCAACCATTTCACCCGCCTTGATGTCCAGGGAAATACCGCGGTTGACGGTCCGGTTGCCATAACGAAAGCCAACTGCGCGCAAGGTGATCGCACCGCGCACTTGCGGCAAGTGCACCGGCCTGGCCGGTTCGGGCACGCTGGAAACATGATCGAGGATGTCGAGAATGCGCTTGGCGGCCGAGGCCGACTGCTGGGTCGCCGAGACGATCCGGCTCATCGAGTCGAGGCGGCCATAAAAGCGGCTGCTGTAGGCGATAAAGGCGGTCAGCACGCCCACCGTGATGTGGCCCCTGGACAGGCGCTCGATGCCGCACACCCAGATCACCAGCAAGCCCAGTTCGGTGAGGAAGGAGAGCGTCGGCGAAAACAGCGACCAGATGCGATTCATTTTGTCGTTGGCCGCCAGATTGCGCTTGTTGGCGCCGCGGAAGCGCTGCGCTTCGCGCGCCTCACGGGCGAAGGCTTTGACGACCCGGATGCCGGGAATGGTATCGGCCAGCACATTGGTCACTTCGCCCCACACCCGGTCGATCTTTTGAAACCAGATGTCCAGGCGCTCGCGTACGGCGCGGATCAGGCCGGCGATGAAGGGCAGCGGCAGCAGGGCCACCGCCGCCAGCCACGGGTCGATCGAGCACAGGATCACGCCGGTCATGATGATGATCAGCATGTCCGAGGCAAAGTCGAGCAGGTGCAGCGAGAGAAACATGCAGATCCGGTCCGTGCCCCTGCCAATGCGCGACATCAGGTCGCCAGTGCGCTTGCCGCCGAAATAGTCCAGCGAGAGCGTGAGCAAATGCTCGTAGGTGGCCGTGCGCAGGTCGGCGCCGATGCGTTCGGACGCCAGTGCCAGCACATAGGTCTTGCCCCAGCCTAGTGCCCAGGCCAGCACGGCCGAGAGCAGCAAGCCGCCCATGTACATCGCCACCAGCGTCGGGTCGACCGGTTTGCCGTTCTGATAAGGAATCAGCACATTATCCATCAGCGGCATGGTCAGGTAGGGCGGAATCATGTGCGCCGCCGTGCTCATCAGCATGAGGGCGAAGCCCAGCGCCAGCTGGCCCTGGTGAGGTCTGGCAAAGCGCCACAGGCGCAACAGGATCCAGGTCGACGGCGCGCTGTACGCCACCCTGGTGCACAGCGGGCATGCTTGCCGGTCCGGTTCGAGCGCGGCCTTGCAGTGGGGGCAGGCATGCTGCTCGCCGCCTTGCAGCGGCACATTGCCGCACTGGCGGTCGCGCAGCGCGCAAAATTGTTCGACCAGGCGGCTCGCCACCAGATTCTGGCCCAGGGTAAAGCACCAGGCCGCCAGCCGGGCATCGGCATCGACGAGTTCCAGATGCCCGACCCCGGCGTGGTCATGGTGTTTTAATACCAGCGCGGGCCCGTACGGCCAGGCCGACCAGCCGCCCGATCCCGGCGCGCGCGCCAGGATCCGGCTTTGCGTGACCACCACCAGCCCCTTGGCGAAATGCAGCCGGGCATCGAGGTCCAGCACCAGGGCGCTGACAATGCTTTCCCCTTTGGAAAGTTGCTGCTGCACTTCGCGGCGCCAGATGGCCGGCAATTCGCTACGGTTCAGGAGAGGAGGGGGAAGCAATTCGCTTGTCATTGTGCAACATACTCCGGTCGATCTTTGCCGTATCGAAAAATTGCCTGATAAGAGGGGAAATGCCTGGAAAAAAATGTTGAGTATACAGCAAGATCGGAAGGCGGCAGGGGCCTCATGTGGCCGTATTGCCGTATTGCCATATTGCAGATACACTAACATAGCCGAGTTAGCCATGGCGCATACCCAGGGACAAGAACGGAAAAATGACCACAAAGAAAGACATCGACATTCTCCGCGTCAGCTATGTGCATGGGCCGAATGTCTGGAATTACCATCCGGTGATCGAAGCGATACTCGACATCGGCGAACTGGAGAATTTTCCGTCGAACACCATTCCGGGACTGTATGAGCGGCTGACGGCGCTGTTGCCCACGCTGGCCGGACACGCTTGCACCGTAGGCGGCCCGGGCGGCTTTTTCGCGCGCTTGCGCGAGGGCACTTACGCTGGCCATATCCTCGAACATGTGGTGCTGGAATTGCAAAACCTGATTGGCATGCAGACCGCTTTCGGCCGCACGCGCCAGGTGTCGGACCCCGGCACGATCTACAAAATGATGTTCCGCACCGACCAGGAACAGGTTGGCCGGGCCGCCCTGGCCGCCGGCCGCGACCTGCTGATGGCGGCGATCGACGGGCGGCCGTACGATGTGGCCGCGACCGTGGCCAGGCTGGGCGAGTTGGCCGAGCGCCTGTGCCTGGGGCCGAGCACGGCCCATATCGTCGAGACCGCCGCCTGGCGCGGCATTCCCGCGATCCGCCTCAACGAGGGCAACCTGGTGCAGCTGGGCCATGGCGCGCGCCAGCGCCGCATCTGGACCGCTGAAACGGAATTGACCGGTGCGCTGGCCGAAAGCATTTCCGGCGACAAGGATTTGACCAACAGGCTGCTGTTCTGGTGCGGCGTGCCGGTGCCGGACGGCGAGCTGGTGCGCAGCGCCGAGGCGGCTTGGGAAGAAGCCGTCGAGATCGGCTTGCCGGTGGTGCTCAAGCCGCACAACGGTAACCATGGGCGCGGCGTGTCGATCAACCTGAACAGCCGCGACGAGGTCAGCGCCGCCTATCACCTGGCCAGCCGCGAGGCCGACGGCGCCGGCGTGATCGTCGAATCGTTCGTGCGCGGTAACGAGCACCGCTTGCTGGTGGTGGACGGCCGCCTGGTGGCGGCGGCGCGCGGCGAACCGGCTTTTGTCAGCGGCGACGGCGCGGCCGACATCCTCGAACTGATCGAGCGGCAGATCAATGGCGATCCGCGGCGCGCCGCGCACGCGGCGCTGAACCGGATCGCCCTGGGCGAGTCGGACGAAATCATCCTCGAACTCGAACGCCAAGGCTTGACCGTGCGCTCGGTGCCGGCGGCCGGCCGCAAAGTACTGATCCAGCGCAATGGCAATGTCGATTGCGACGTCACCGACGAGGTCCATCCCAGCATCGCCGCCAGCGCCATCCTGGCCGCGCGCGTGGTCGGGCTGGACGTCGCCGGCATCGACCTGGTGGCGCAAGACATTTCCCGGCCGCTCGATCAGCAAGACGGCGCGATCGTCGAAGTCAATGCCAGCCCCGGTTTGCTGACGCACACGAAACCGGGCAGCGGCGCGCCGCGCGCGGTCGGCAAGGCCATCGTCAGACACCTGTTCGGCGTCCAGGCGCTTGACCCTGGCCGCATCCCCATCGTCGGCATTGCCGGCACCCGTGGCACCGCCCTGATCGCGCGGGTCATCGCCAGCCTGCTGCACATGAGCGGCAAGTATGTGGGCTTGAGCGGCCAGGACGGCCAGTGGCTCAATGGCCGCAAACTGCCGCAAGGCATCCTGGGCGAATGGGATGCGGCGCAGCGCTTGCTGATCAACCGCAATGTCGAGGCGGCCGTGTTCGAGAGCACCCCCCGCACCATGCTCGCCGACGGCCTGGCCTATGACAAATGCCTGGTCGGCGTGGTCACCGATGTTCCCCTGCCGGCCGGCCTGGAAGCGTTTTATATCCACGAGCGCGACCAGCTGGCCCGGGTGCTGCGCACCCAGGTCGACGTGATCTTGCCGCACGGCGTGGCGGTGCTCAACGCGGCCGACGAGCTGGTGGCCGGCATGGCCGGCCTGTGCGACGGCGACGTGATCTTGTATGGCCTGGACGGGCGCTTGCCGGCCATCGCCGCGCAGCGCGCGCTGGGCCGGCGCGCCGCCTTCATGCGCGACGGCCATGTCGTGCTGGCGCTGGGCGCCGACGAAACGGCCTTGCTGCCGCTGTCGCTGCTGAAACCGGCCGTGCTGGCCCAGAGCGAAGCGGTGCTGGCGGCGCTGGCCGCCGCCTGGGCCCTGGGGCTGGACCCGCACATGATCCGTGCCGGCATGCGCAACGCCGAGTAACAGACCAAGCCGCCCTTATCAAGGACCCGCCGCGCGCGGCAGATAACCCGACAGGACATGAACATGGATGTTTTACGCACACGCGCCTTGCGCGGCCCGAACCGGTGGAGCCGGCACACGGCGATCCAGGCAAACATTTCGTGCACGCCGCAAGAGCATGCGGTCGACCAGATGCCCGGCTTTGAGCTGCGCCTGCGGGCCCGTTTTCCCGGCATCGGGGCATTGCGCCCGTCTGGCCAGGACGCTGCGCTGTCGCTGGCGGGGGTGCTGGAAGCGGCCGCGCTGGCGCTGCAGGCGCAGGCCGGCTGCCCGGTCAGCTTCAGCCGCACCACCGAGGGCTTGACCCCGGGGATTTTCCTCACCGTGGTCGAATATACCGAAGAAGCCGTGGGCCTGCTGGCGGTGAAGCTGGCCGATGCGCTGTGCAAGGCGGCGCAGGCCGATACCCCATTCGACCTGGCCGATGCGCTGCGGCGCCTGCGCGAGCTCGATGAAAAGGTCCGCATGGGACCGGGTACGCGCGCCATCGTGCACAGCGCGCTGGCGCGCGGCATTCCGTTTCGCCGGCTGACCGAGGGCAGCAAGGTGACGCTCGGCTGGGGCAGCCGCCAGCGGCGCCTCCAGGCCCACGGCGCCAGGATGGATAGCACGGGGGCGATCGGGGCAGCGATCGCCCGGGACAAGAACCTGACCAGGAAGCTGCTCGACGCGGCCGGCGTACCGGTGCCGCCCGGCCGCACCGTGACCGACGCCGACGACGCCTGGGCGGCGGCGCTGCAGATCGGCCTGCCGGTTGTGGTCAAGCCGAAGGGGCGCAGCCAGGGCAAGGGCATCACGCTCAAGCTGTCCAGCCGCGAGCATGTCGAGGCCGCCTTCAAGGTGGCGCGCGCCTGCGGCGGCGACGTCATGGTCGAGCGCTTCCTGGCGGGCGACAATGTGCAGCTGCTGGTAATCGGCAACAAGCTGGTGGCTGCTGCGCGGCGCGAGCGGCCGCAGCTGGCCGGCGCCGGCCTCACCGATGCCACCGACGTTACCGACGTCACCGACGTCACCGGCGACGTGCATCCGGAGTTGGCCGCACAGGCCATCGAGGCGGCGCGGACAATCGGGCTGGACCTGTGCAGCGTGGACCTGGTCTGCCGCGGCGTGCTGCAGCCGATCGGGGAGCAGCAGGGCGGGGTGATCGGGGTCAACGCCGCGCCCGACCTGCGCATGTATCTGGCGCCATCGTTCGGCCACGGGCGGCCGGTCGGCGAAGCGATCGTCTCGTGCCTGTTCCCCGACGGCGCGCACGGGCGCATTCCTGTGGTGGCGGTCACCGGCGCCAACGGCAAGACCACCACCGTGCGCCTGATCGCCCACCTGCTCGGCAGCGCGGGACTGCGCACCGGGATGACCAATACCGACGGCATGTATTTCGAGGGCCGGCGCATCGCCCGCAGCGATTGCAGCGGCCCGCGCAGCGCGCGCAAGATGCTGCTGCACCCGCAGGCCGATGCGGCGGTGTTTGAAGTGGCACGCGGCGGCCTGCTGCGTGAGGGCCTCGGCTTCGACCGCTGCCAGGTGGCGGTGGTGACCAACATCCGCAGCGGCGACCATCTGGGCCTGAACCACATCGCAACCGTCGAGGAGCTGGCGGCGGTCAAACGGGTGATCGTGCAAACGGTCGGCCGCGACGGGATGGCGGTGCTCAACGCGGACGACCCGAGCGTGGCTGGCATGGCCGCCGCCTGCCACGGCCAGGTGACGTTGTTCGGCAGCGGCGCCAACCCGCTGATCGCCTCCCATCTGGCGCAGGGCCGGCGTGTGATGCATGTCGAGGACGGCCAGCTGGTGGCCACCGACGGCAAGGAGCGCCATACGGTGGCACTGGCGGCGGTGCCGGTGACGCTCGGCGGCAGCATCGGCTTCCAGCTCGAGAACGTGATGGCGGCAGTGGCGGCGGCGTGGGGCGTGGGCATCGACTGGGATGCGATCCGCCTCGGCCTGGCGACGTTTGTCAACGACCCCGGCAACACGCCGGGCCGCTTCAACGTCTTCAACTACCGCGGTGCCACCGTGATTGCCGACTTCGGCCACAACCAGGACGCCATGCGGGCCCTGGTGCAGGCGGTGGAAACCATGCCGGCCCGGCGCCGCTCGGTGGTGATCAGCGGCGTGCCCGACCGGCGCGAGGAAGACTTGCGCGAGCAGACCCAGATCCTCGGCCAGGCCTTCGACGACGTGCTGCTGTACCACGATCCGTACCGCAGCGGTGCGCGGGCCGGCGGCGACGTCGTGAAGCTGCTGCGTGCCGGCCTGGAAAGCGCCGCGCGCACCACCCACGTGGCCGAGATCGAGGGTGAATTCCTGGCCATCGACACGGCGCTGGGCCGCCTGCGGGAGGGCGATCTCTGCCTGATCCTGATCAGCCAGGTGGAGGACGCGCTGGCCCACCTGGTCAGCCGCGGCGCCCTGGCCGCGTAGAACGTGCTCAGTGATACGCCGATCGGGCACGCTATTAATAACCCTGGCCCGGCCGGATTACCGGAGGCCGGGTTACCGGACGCCGGATTACCGGACGCCGGGTTACCGGAAATGCCTGCCGGCGGGCGTCCGAAAAAACGACCAAGGCTGGCCTTTAAATATCTTGCATATCCATTGACAAAAACAGGAGCCCGAATTAGCATCTAAGCATGCTTGGCTATGTGTTAACACTGGTACAGGGGAAACGGGCGTCGTCCGGCGTATTTTCGCCGACCCTGTCCTGCATGTGTCCGGTCACGTAATGTAAATACCGTCGCGCGCGGCGCCGGTGGGGTTTTGAAAGCGCCGTGGCGCGGGATGCGGTCTTATCTTTTCCATGGGGCGCAGGCGTATGCACGCTGCCCGTGGAGCGAATGTCCCGGTCTTGAAAATGCTGACCCGCCCTATGCGCCATTCAGTAGCGGGCTGGCGTTGAATGTAATGTCTGGGGTATTAATTGGAAAATAGTATTAGACAGGATATCTGGGTCATCAGCTGCTATTCCAATCCATTGGGCTACCGCACGCGGCGTCAGAATTTCGAGCGCTTTGCGGCATCGATCGTCAGGCAGGGCGGCAACTTGCTGGTTCTGGAAAAAGCGGAAGTGGATAGCCAGTTCGATCTCGACGAACAAGCCTACAACTGCGTACGTCTGCGCGGCGACGGGCTGATATGGCAGAAGGAGAGGATGCTGAATCTGGCGCTCCGGCATTTACCTCCCGAATGCCGGAAGGTGGTGTGGGCCGATGGCGACATACTGTTCGAAGCGCCAAATTGGCTGGCACTGACATCGGACGCCTTGGAACACGATATCGTCGTGCAGCCATTTGATCGCAGCGTGCGGCTTCCGTATGGCCATCTCGAATATCGCGGTGAATCCCAGGAGAATAGCGGAGTGACCGAGTCATTCGCCTCCTGCTACCAGCGCGACGCCGCTCTGTCGCGCAACGAGATTTACGCAAACCATGGCCATACCGGCTATGCATGGGCAGCCCGCCGCGATTTCCTCGAAACCTGCGGTTTATACGATGTGTGCATCACGGGCAGCGGCGATCATCTGATGGCACATGCATTTGCCGGCGCGCTATCGTCACCGTGTATCGCAAAAATGATCGGCGAAGGGCATGCCTTTGCACGGCATTTCGCGCGCTGGGCGCAGAAGGCGGATGGGATTTGCCAGGGCCGTCTCGGCTTCGTGCCGGGCACCGTGCTGCATTTGTGGCACGGCTCCCTGGCCAACCGGCGATATTTCGTGCGGAATCAGGAAGTCAAGGAATTGGATTTCGATCCCGAACGGGATATGCGGCTCGATGCCAACGGCCTGTGGACGTGGGCGGATTCGGCCGGGCACCTGCGTGAATGGTCCGCAGCCTTTTTCAAGTCGCGCCATGAGGATGATGTCGAGGAAGCAGCCGCGGCGTAAGGGGCCGCAAAAACCGCGGCATGGGCGCCCATGTTGATTTTTCGATGTTCAGTTAAGCGGCGAAACATTGTTTATGAAATATAACAAAATCGGTGTGATCGGGGCTGGCGTGATTGGCAGGGGAGTGGCGCAATCGTTCGCGCAAACCGGCCATTCGGTGGTGCTGCTGGATGTATCGGCATCGATACTGGACGACGCAAAAAGCGATATCGCCAGGGGTTTGCGCCTGTCATCGCTGACCGATCCGACGCTGCGCGGTTTAAATCACGCGGAGATTCTGTCGAGGATCGGCTTCACGACCGATTATGCGCATCTGGCCGAGACAGAATTTGTCGTCGAAAACGTGACCGAGAACTGGGACGTCAAGGAAGCCGTGTACCGGTCGCTCGACCGCATTTGCCCTGAACATTGCATATTTGCCGTCAATACGTCGGCCATTCCCATTGCGCGCGTCGCCGCGATTACCTCGCGGCCGGCATCGGTCATCGGTATTCACTTCATGAATCCGGTGCCAAAAAAGCAGTTTGTCGAGCTCATCACCAGCGAGCACACTGGCGCCGATACGGTGAAGGTCACGCTTGAGATTCTTGAGCAATTGGGCAAGAAGGCAATCTTCGTCAACGATCAGCCCGGTTTTGTATCGAACCGGATCATGATGCTGATGATTAATGAATCGATTGCCACGCTGGCCGACGGCGTCGCCACCGCGGAAGCTGTGGACAGCATTTTCGTGAACTGTTTTGCCCACAAGATGGGCCCGCTGGCGACGGCGGATTTGATTGGGCTCGATACCATTCTGCATACGCTCGACGTCTTGCATGACAGTTATCGTAGTCCCAAATTTGAAGCCTGCTCCCTGCTGCGCGACATGGTGCAATCGGGAAGGCTCGGCCGTAAATCCGGGCGCGGGTTCTTTGAGTACAATAATTTGACAGCGGGCAGCAATGGGCATTAAGCAAAAAATCAGGGACTATTTTTCCAAGACAATCTCCGCGCAGGTGAAGGATGAGGATGACGTTTTCAGCCTGGGCGTGGTGGATTCACTGTTTGCCTTGCAACTTGTGCTTTTTGTGGAGCAAGAGTTCGATGTGCAGGTCGAGGGCGACGATCTTAATCTCGACCATTTTTGTACGATTAATGCGATCCATTCATTCGTCGAAGCCAAGCGTGCTCTCGTGAGCCAATAATGGATTTACGGTTGACCGACGAGCAGAAAGAATGCCGCGACCGGGCGCGCCGTTTTGCGGCGGCTCACATTTTGCCGCTAGCTCAGCACATCGATCGCGATAAAGTCCTGCCGCAAGCGCTGATCGAGGCGCTATGCGCCGAGGGCTGGCTGGGCGCCGCTCTGCCGACCCAATGGGGCGGGGGCGGCATGGATCCGGTTGCGTATGGCTTGGCCACCGAAGAAATCGGCAAGGCTTGCTCGTCGGTGCGCAGCCTGTTAACCAGCCATAACATGGCTACCCAGGCGATCTTACGGCATGGTAATGCCGGACAAAAGGAGCGCTACCTGCCTGAGTTGTGTGCCGGACGTAAGATCATATCGTTTGCGCTGACCGAGGAGAATGCCGGCAGTGCGGCCAGGTCGATCGCTACCGACGCTGTCGAGAATGGCCCGACGTATCGCGTGAACGGTACCAAACTATGGATCACCTGCGGCCTGATTGCCCATGTCTATCTGGTGTTTGTCCGGTCCGATGATAAACACCTTGCCCTCGTGATCGAACGGGAACGTCCCGGCGTGGCTGTCGAGCCGATGCCAGAGGTCCTTGGTACCAGAGGTTCGATGCTGGCACGCCTGCAGCTAAGCGACGTTGACGTCCCCGTTTCACAACGCATAGGCGCGGTGGGTGCCGGCATCTCTTTTGTCGCCAATACGGCATTGGATCATGGCCGTTTTTCCGTCGCCTGGGGTGCGGCCGGGATTATCCAGGCTTGCCTCGATGCCACGCATTCGTATGTAAAACAACGCCAGCAGGACGGCCACAGCCTGGCGGAGCATCAGCTGGTCAGGCGGCAGCTGACGGATATGTTATTGGCTTATACCAGCGTGCGCGCGCTGTGTTTTCGTAGTGCTTGCCTGAGGAACACCGGTGATCAACGTGCGGCGATGGAGACAATGCTCGCAAAATATCATGGCGCCAGTTCCGCAGTGGAAACAACGACCAATGCCCTGCGAATGCATGGAGCCAATGGCTACAGTCTCGACTATCCCGTCGAACGTTATCTGCGCGATGCCATGGCCCTGGAAATCATCGAAGGCACAAGAGAAATGAATCAAGTCGGGCTTGCTTCGTATGCGCTGCAATGGCCACATATCAATGAATAATCTCGGCTCCGCGAAAAGCGCATGAAAAATACTCCAAGAATCAAATGCGTCATCTGGGATCTGGATGGGACCATTTGGAATGGCACCTTGCTGGAAGATTCCGCTGTCGAGCTTAAATCCGGCATCGCGGATTTGATCAGGACCCTGGATTCGTACGGCATTCTTCAATCGGTGGCGAGCAAGAATGATCATGATGTCGCATGGCCGGTTCTGGAGTCGATGCAGCTCGCGCAATATTTTCTGCATCCACAGATAAACTGGGCGGGCAAAGCCGATTCGGTCCGGGCAATTGGCGAGCGGCTCGGGATCGGTCTCGATACCTTGGCCTTGATTGACGATCGTATTGAAGAGCGCGATGAGGTTCAATATTTTCTGCCGCAGGTGACGGCGATCGATGGCGCGGATAGCGGCGATCTTTTGAATCTGCTGTGCCTGCAGCCTGGTGTCGTCACCGACGATGGGCGCGAGCGGCGCAAGATGTACCAGGCCGATATCGCCAGGACCGATGCGGAAGAAAAATTCGAGGGCAAGCGCGATGCATTTTTGCAGACCCTGGGCATGCGGATGACAATCAGTCGCGCCGGCAGGGATGATCTGCGGCGGGCGGAAGAGCTGACCCTGCGAACGAATCAACTCAATACCACGGGCCGCACGTATTCTTTTGACGAGCTGGAAGCGTTGGCCAACTCCCCTGATCACCTTTTGCTGGTTGCCAAATTGGAAGATTGTTATGGCAGCTACGGGACGATCGGTTTGACCTTGGTGGAGAAAAATGCCACGGCATGGACGATCCAGCTGTTGATCATGTCTTGCCGGGTGATCACGCGCGGCGTGGGATCGGTCCTGATCGGCTACTTGCTGCGCCTGGCGACCGATGCCGGCGTGCATTTACGCGCGGATTTTTGTCATACCGGACGCAATCGCCAAATGTATATGACGTATAAGTTTTCCGGATTTCGCGAGCTGGCCACGACCGCTGATTCGGTCGTCCTGGAACATGACCTGCGGCGTATCAATCCCTATCCCGGATACATCTCGGTAACCAGCGAGCAATGATGAACCAGGCCCGCCATGCATGTGACCCTGCAGGGCAGCGAATATTGATGGGCTCAAGGTTTCGGAATCAACACAACGGCATGGGACCAGAATTTCGTTTATGAACAGAATTCCGCGAAAAGAATCGGTCAGGTTGCAAGCGAACCAGAAATACGATTCCATGACCAGCATGCTGGGTACCGCCGTTTTCCTGATCCTGGGTTGCGCCAGGTACCGGTTGCTCCGGGTTGCGAGTGTCGGAGGATGGCTGCAATCGCCGATTCTGTTGAAGCAGATCTGCTTTTTCTATGACACGCTGGGTAATCCGATCGGGTATATCACATGGGCCTATTTGTCTGCCGATGTGGAACAACGCTTTGTCGCGGATCCGGATTTTCTGCTGCATTTTAGCGAGTGGAACGAAGGCGAGCGGCTCTGGATAATCGATTTTGTCGCTCCCAATGGAATGGTGCGGGAAATCGTCGATTACATCAGGCGCCATCTGTTCAGCGAGTTTTCGGAGGCGCGCTACGTCCGGCGCGATGCGAGCGGCAAGGTACGCAAGGTGTGTGTCTGGCCGCATGCAACGAATCGAATGATCGGATGAGTGACGCGATGCTGACACCTTCAGAAATCCAGAGCATCGAGCACGGCCTGTTCGACATACAGCAGGTAGGCCAGGACATCACAGTGCCGTTTCGTGCAAACAAACTGCAGCACGCCAGCGTAGTGTGGATAAACGAAAGATGGTTTCTGGAAAGGCGGATCGATGTCACGGACACGGATGTGCGTCGACGCCTGGACCAGTGGCTGATCGACGAACATGCTTATCTTGTTCCGCTCGACGACGATGCGCCATGCGATGCTGCCGCTGGGACGAAGACTTTTCTGGCCGATTCGTACGGAAACTCGGAGATGGCGACCCACGGCGGGAGTGGCCGTGTAGGAATTACGGGCCGCTTTCAGGTCAAGGGCCTGGGCAGAACCCCGCTCGTCGGGGCGGCTGTCGACTGGCTGCATTCGCATGGTTGTCTGTGGCTTGAGGAAGCATTGCGCGAAGCGGTGTACGCGGAAATAACGGCAAACGAGTTTCCCCACGGTGCCGTGCCGGTGCTTGCCGTGATCGACACCGGGCTGCGCCACCAGCTTGAAAACGGGGAGGGCGGTGAGCGGCGGGCACTCAGTATCCGGCCGGTGGTGGTACGTCCGGCTTATTTCGAGCGCGCCGTCTTGTTTCAGCCGCCCGGGAAAGAGCATGAGGCAAGACAGCGTGATGTAAGACGGGTCAGGCAGGTGGTGCAATACTTCGAGCATCAATACCGGCAGGCGGAAGAGCTGGCGCTGTTGGAAAAATTTTCCAGGACTTTCACCAGCCTCGCGCGGCAGATCGCGTTTTCGCGGGCGCAGCGGCTATTCCCGGGTAACTATGCTTCGTCGAATGTGAGCATGGAAGGGGAGCTTCTCGATTTTGGCGCATTCAGGGCGTTGCCGAACTGGTGCCGCGCCATTTGCATGAACGCCTTTGAAGGATTCGGGAACGAGGGCCCAGAGCTGGGCGGGTCCATGAAATCCATCTCGTTCTACGTCAACAAGTACAAGGCGGGCGATTCCGCGAACCTGAATCCGGCAGCGTTGCTGCTTGCTTTTACCGAGGAACTGGAACGCGCTTGCGCCAGAGAGTTTTTATACCTGTTTCATCTGGAAGAGGTCGAAGACGAAGGCATCAGGCGGAAAGCCCTGGCGACCCTGTTTGCCTACTACGGCATGCAGCAGCGCTTCGAGGTCAGGTATCAGAACGGCGTCAAGAAAAAGCTGGACTGGCTCGGTGAGGTAGTTGCGCCAGGTGCTGCGCAAGCTGATTCATTGGCCACCGAGCGTATGGTCCTGGCTGATCTGGCTGGCGCGGTGCGATCCGGCGCTCTTGACGAAGAGAGCAAGGAATTGCTTTGCCGGCGCATGCGTGTGACTGCGGCAAGGTTATTGCCGGTGCGGCAGGAGATCGTCAGGGAGTCCCTGGCGGGCGCGCTCAACGCGGTGATCATGAAGAGGGATGCTGGCGATGGTTCCCGCAGCGGCATGATTGAGGACGCGGTCAACGGCATCATTGCGCGCAGCAGGCGCCATTGGCCGGCGCTGCCGCGAAACCTGATTGTGCTGGCACAGTTTTCCAGTCCGCGCTGCGCCCTTTGTTATTGCCTGGATCCGGAAAATGGAAAATATTTTCTATGGATGGAGGCTGCGTCCTTGAACCATGATCTCTGGTGCCTCGATCAATGGCTGGCGCAGTCGGTGGTGGAGCCCTACCGGTATCACGGCGGGCGTAGCGGGTGGTACGGATTGTTTCCGGCCAGTGCGTCGGCGCCAACAACAACGGCGCCAGAACTTGATCTGCACCTGCCGGATGGCGCCATCTGGTTCGATGCAAATGAATCTTGTGGTCCGAAATAGAAAGTCGGGGCGAAAAACGGTTTGGATAGTTATGCCGAAGTCGGGACGGCTGGTTCTCGATAATATTGGAGAGAAAATCATGCGTGATCTCAACGAAAGCGAAGTCGCCCACGTCGGCGGCGTCCAGGCTGCTGCATCGTAAGAGCAGTGCTGTCGCATTGTTACTAAACTAGGCATGGATTGCTGGTTTGCGAGCTCATTCTCGCGGGTGAGCTCGATTTTTCCGAGGTGGATTCCGGTCCGGACGCGGCACTGAACGTCATGCCGTTTGTGGTTTCCCGCTGCCGTCCAACAACGTGTTGTAAGCCGGTCTGTTGCAAATGAATCTGTGGCGCAAGGCGATCCCAGTCGCGATGCGATTAACAAGGGGTCAACCCTGTGGCGGCTGATCCGGGCGGCCCGTGAACTGTTTTCTGATATTGAGTCATAATGAATTCCTTGGTTTCCCCAGAGCAAGAACGCATTGCGTCCTGCGTGCTCCTCGATGACTTTATCGAAAGGGCGAAGGGCTGTCTTCCCAAAGCCAGTTTCGATTATATCGATGCCTGTGCAATGGATGGAGTGACGTATCGTGCCAACCGCGCGGATTTCGACCGGCTGGCGTTTTCGCCGTTGGCGATGCGCGCTGTGGCGGCGCCCGATCCGGCGACCAGTTATTTCGGCCGGACGCATGACGTCCCGATCGGAATCAGCCCGATGGCGTTTCATCAGCTCGCTCATCCGGAAGGTGAATTGGCCACTGCCAGTGCGGCGCAGGCGGCGGGTGCGCCGATCGTTGTTTCCTCGATGTCCAGCCGTTCTTTGGAAGAGATTGCAAAGCATGCGCGCGGCGCCAGGCTGTGGCTGCATGTGTACCTATTCCGAAACCGCGATGTGACCCGGAGATTGATCGCGCGCGCGCAAGACGCCGGTTTCGAAGCCATCACGGTCGGCTTGGGCTGCCCGGCGCTGGGCAAGCGCCCTGTCAATCTGCGTAATGCCTTCACGCTGCCGGATGGTGTCGGCGCCGCCAATTTCTCCCGCAATCCTTCCGATCCAACAGCATTATCGTGGGTTGACGCCGAACTCGATCCGTCTGCCACCTGGTCCGACATCGAGGCGCTGTGCCGCCATACGTCGCTCCCGCTGATCGGAAAAGGCATCATGAATCCGCTGGATGTGCCGCCTGCGCTCAATGCCGGGCTATCCGGTCTCATGGTGTCGAACCACGGCGGCAGGCAGCTTGACGGGTGCGTTTCATCCATCCGCGCACTGCCGGACATTGTCGCCGCCGCCGCCGGCCGGGTTCCCGTTTTTCTCGATAGCGGCGTGCGGCGCGGGACCGATGCGTTGAAAGCGCTGTCGTTAGGTGCCAGCGCCGTCTTCGTCGGCCGCCCCGCACTATGGGCGCTCAGTGTCAATGGCGAGCAAGGGGTGATCGACATGCTGTCCATCTTGAAGGATGAGTTGCGCCTTGCAATGCAGCTGGTCGGCTGTGCGAACTTGAAAGATGCACGAGCGCTGGCGCCGGATATCCTGCGCTGGACCTGACTATTTTCGCTTTCAGCCTGGTGCACGCCGAAGCCGGCCACCTCTCGGTGAGGTTGCCGGCACGGCAGGCGCCGCGTTGCGAGTTTTGAAGTATGGCTGCGCAATTTTTCGACTGGTTTAGACCGATGCAATCTGATATTTCTGGTATGTCACCTGGCGCGCCGACAGCGCGTTACCGTGCCCTTTTTTACGTCTTCGATGGCGGCAGCGGAATCGGTCATTTGCGCCGGCTGGCGCGCATTGCCGCGGCCATGCAGGATCGATTCTCTTGCCTGATCATTACCGGGCATGACGTCGGGCCTCAGTGGATCGTTGCGCAAGGGTGCGAGTACATCCGCCTGCCAGCGTGGGATAGCCTGATTCCCGCCAAAGCCGCGTACTGGGGGAGAACGCCGTTCCTGGATGTGCCTTTGAGCGAGGCGGTCGAACTTCGCCGCTCCATCCTGGAGGGTGTATTCAAGGGGTTTCGGCCGGACGTGCTGCTGGTGGACCATCTTCCCCTGGGCGCTCATGAGGAACTGGCGCCGATTATCCGCAACGGAGATTGCCGCAAGTATCTCATCACGCGCGGCGTGCAGAACGAGACCGAGGATCTGCAGCGCCTGGTGCTGGGAGGCGCCGCCCTTGACAGCCTGCGCGACAACTACACGCGTATTTTATCGGCGATCGACAAGCGGATTTTCGACTTCTCCGCGAGCTATGGGCTGCCTGCGGAAATCGCACAGAAAATCAGTTCGACAGGGTATGTTGCGCCGCCGGTCGCGCCTGAGCATCGCGCGCAGACGCGCGCCGCACGCGGCATTGGCGAGGACGCGCTCTGGGTTGTCGCTTCCGCCGGCGGCGGGCAATGGGGAGAGCCATTGATGGAAGCTTGCCTGGCGCTGACGGATCTGGATCGGACTGTCCATTTCGATATTATCCTCGGCCCGCGCTCGAGGCTGCCCCGTCCGGCGAATAACCCGGAGTTGCTCGATGGTGGGCGGATAAGGGTGCACACGTCCTGCTCCAGCCTGGCTGATTTCCATTCGGCTGCGGATCTGGTCATTACCACAGGCGGATACAACTCCCTGCTTGAAACCCTGCAGGGGCAAGCCCGCATTCTGTGCCTCCCTTACCGCAAAGATCCCGGGGATGAGCCGGTCCGGCATGCCAATTGCCTGAAACAGCATGTGGACCTGCAGGTCGATACCGATATTTCCCGGCTGCCGGCAATGTTTGAGGCGGCGATCAGGGAGTGCAGGACCGGCCCGGCCCGCGACCAGCGCCGCGCAATCAGCATGGATGGGGCGGATGGTATCGCGCAAATCGTTTTCAACGACGTGTCGTCAGCTAAAGGCTTATGAAGAATGATCAATGAAATAGACCCGCCTGAGTCATTGGCGTATCACGTTGGCTTGAGTAAAAAACGGGAAATGGTCATCAGCTCCCATTTCATGCATAAAATTTCGCAGAATCCATCCCTTCATCTGTACAAGAACCGGTATTTCCAGTCAAAACGGCTTGTGATCAACCGCGAATTCGTCATTGAGGAATTGATTCCGATTTTGAAATCGGCGTGTGCCGATTTCTGTGAAAAACGGGCTACCGCGGCCAAGCGGCGGGCATTGTCGAGATACAAAAGTTTCGGTTATGACACGGAACAGATGATTGGCGCGTCGGAAATCATTACGGAGGCGTTGCTCGATAAAGAGTTTTCAAGAAACGGGGAGAAGTACAATTCCAGGCATGAGCTGAATGAAAAAGTAAGGCGAATGATTGACGAGAAGGGGGCGATTGAAATGACGATGCCCGCGCTTCCGTTCAAGATTCCGTCGCCGCTGAAAAGCCGCGGCGATGCGCCCGACCTTGGCGAAATCAATTTTCTGCTCAGCGTCTACGAGATTGCCAGGACCCTCGAGATCATTTGCCAGAAGGAAGCTTGTTCCGAAACGGGCATCCAAGTCAGGTTTGCGATCGTTTCCGATGGCTCGCGTTTCGATGATATCGTCAACGAGTCCGGCAATACGTTAAGAATGTACCAGGATAAACTGGCGGGCTGGATCACCCTGCTCGGGGTCGAAGCGTATATACAGCTGATCGACTACCGGCTCCTGCTTCGGGACAAGCTGCCCAAGAAGATATTCGATTCCAAGCTTGAATTATTTCGCCAGGCCCATGCCAGCTACACCAAAGCGTTATGGCCTGTGTTCGATCCCGACGATATGGTGGCCTCGTTTGAGGCTGCCCGGCAAGTGGAGCTGGATCCCGAGTACGGAAACGCAGAAGGCAGGTTTTTCTCCTTGTTCAAATCGCTGGTGTATACCGTCAAGTACAAGGCATTGCAGGAACTGAGCTTCTGTTCGGACGACCAGCGCTCGGTGATTTACAGGGAATTGACGGCCCATCTGTTCCAACCCTACGACAGCGATGCCGCTGCCGCTGCCATGCCAATGTGGACGGACGCCGTCAACGAGGCTGGCATCGACTTGTCGCTGGAAGTCAAGGAACGGCTGCGCAAGGCCATGCTGGCCGAGGCGTGGGGGGCTGCGATTAATTACATTTCGGAAATAAAGAGCGATCGCGATCTTGCTGAAGACCCCATTCTGACCTGTCTTCCCGAATATTTGCGGTGGACAATTCATGCGAAACAAGGGCAGCTCGCGATTGCCACGCCGCCAATCCTGGGCATGAGCGTGCAGCCCTGGGCGGGAAGTGCGGTGTTCAGGCTGACCAGCAAGGGAGGAATCAGGTTGTGCACTCTGCCCTCATTGATCCTGGAGGGCGCCTCGGCGATCCCGGTCGTGGTCGAGGAAAATGGCGGCTCAGGCGCGTATTCTCAGCCGCTGTTTTATCTGGATAAGGATCTCGGGATTGCCGACGTCGCCGATCTGTTACCCCTGCTTCGCGATTCCTACACCAGGCAGCGCTTCAGTTGAAGCGCGTGGCACTCCTTTCGGCAGCAGCGCCGGAGCGCCGCCGCGCGCGTCCCGGTACAACATTGGTGCATTTTCTAAACGAGGTGAACAGTGAATTTCAAACGGCCTGAGACCTTATCGGGGCCAAATATCGTTCTGGAACCCTTGCTGCCTTGTCACCGCGAGCCGTTGAGGGCTGCGGCGGCGGATGATTCCGATATATGGCGCTATTTTCCCGTGAATTTCAACGGGGCAGGCCAGGACTTCGATCCCTGGTTCGACTATACCCTGCAGCGGTATGCGGAAGGCATGCATTATCCGTTCGCCGTCAGGCGCCGCAGCGACGCGAAAATAATCGGTACGACCCGCTTTTACGATATGTCGTATGATCACCGGCGCTTATCCATCGGATCAACCTGGTACTTGAAGGAGGCAAGAGGAACGCTGGTCAATGCCGAAGTCAGGCTGCTTACCATGAGCTATGCGTTCGAGCGCCTCGCCATCAATCGACTGGAAATGATCACGGACGTGCGCAACCTGAATTCACGGGCGGCCATGAGAATCCTGGGTGCGGTTCAGGAAGGCATCATGCGCAATCATATGATTTATAAGGATGGCCGCGTCCGCGATTCGATTCTTTACAGCATTATCGCGCCGGAATGGCCGGAAGTGAAACACAAGCTGATGTCCAAGCTCGATTATGTTGTCGAACAATTGGCGTATTAGCAGGTGACACAGGCGGTCGGTGCGGAGCTGGGAACGTCCGGGCATTGGTATTGAATTTAGGAAACTTTATGGAAAAGATTTTGGTAACCGGGGGTGCCGGGTTCCTCGGAAGCCACTTGTGCGACCGCTTGGTAAACAGTGGCGCAGACGTGTTATGTGTCGATAATTTTTTTACCGGCAGCAAATCCAATCTTGCACACCTGATAGGCAAGCCGAACTTCGAGCTGATGCGGCACGACGTCACTTTTCCGCTCTATGTGGAAGTGGACAAGATATTTAATCTGGCCTGTCCCGCCAGTCCCGTACATTACCAGCACGATCCGGTGCAGACCACCAAGACCAGTGTGCAGGGGGCGATCAATATGCTGGGATTGGCCAAGCGCGTCAAGGCGCGCATTCTGCAGGCGTCGACCAGCGAGGTCTATGGCGATCCCGAGATCCACCCGCAGACGGAAGATTACTGGGGCCGGGTCAACCCGATCGGCATCCGCTCGTGCTACGACGAGGGCAAGCGTTGCGCCGAAACCCTGTTTTTCGATTATTGGCGCCAGCACAAGCTGCGCATCAAGGTCATCCGGATCTTCAACACCTATGGTCCGCGCATGCATCCGAACGACGGTCGCGTGGTCTCGAATTTTATCGTCCAGGCGCTCCAGAACAAGGACATCACCTTGTACGGGGACGGCCGCCAGACGCGCAGTTTCTGTTACGTGGACGATCTGATCGATGGCTTCATGTCGATGATGGATAGCCCGGACCATATTACGGGACCGATCAACATGGGAAACCCCGGTGAATTTTCCATGATCGAATTGGCGGAATTGACTTTGCGGCTGACTGGTTCGAAGTCGAAGATTGTGTTCCTGCCCTTGCCTCAGGACGATCCGCGTCGCAGACAGCCGGACATCGACGAAGCGAAGGAAAAACTGCACTGGTGGCCCAAGGTTCAGCTGGAGGATGGGTTGAAAGAGACCATTGCCTATTTCAGGAGTGCGCACGATCTTTAATCATGGCAGCGCGCCGCTTGGGCGCCGCTGTCCCATTGGCGGAAAGACCGGCCGGACTGGACGATGTTCTGTCCGGACTTGCTTGTTTGCATACCTGCGTAAGGAACAAGGCGCAGCGCTTGTGGTGCGATGGCCTGAACGGCCGATTCGCCGCGCGATGCCTGCGTGATGGTCTTATCCGGCTGCTGAAGCAGTCAATCTTGCGAAGTTCAATACAATGTTAAAAGAAATCAGCAACGCCAGACGTCTCCTGTGCCGCCATACGCAAGGCTATGCGGTAGTTGGGACGACACTGTCCGTGATCCTGGCCGGGCTGGCCATCCTGCCTGCGCCAGCGCGCGCTGAAGAGCCGGAAAGCCCGACGGTTACGATTGCAGGAAAGAAAGAGCCGGTTGTCAAGAAGGTCGATAAGACGGTGTATGACGTTTCCACTATGGCGAGGGCGGCAAACGGTAGTGCACAGGATGTCTTGCAATCGACTCCCGAGGTATCGGTCACCGCCGACGGGCAAATCTCGGTCAAGGGAAATACCCAGGTCACCGTCCTGGTCAACGGCAAGCCGACGGCGATGATGTCGGGTGACGAGCGGGCGGTGGCGCTGCAAACCATGAGCGGCACCGATATTGCCAGCGTCGAAGTGATTACCAATCCTTCAGCCGCCTACAGCGCCAATGGCGGTGCGATCGTTAATATTGTGTTGAAGCGAAACCGCAAGCCAGGCACGCACGCGCAGATCAAGGGAAGCGCCACTGACCAGGGCCTGTGGAATGTCGGTACCTCGGGCGACGTGACCAGAAAGGATTTGAGCGTGCAAGGCAGCCTGGCGTACCGCCGCGACGGCACGCGCAAATTGCGCCAGTCGGCAGTCGACTGGAATAATCCTCTCAGCGGCGAGACCGGAAGTACGCTGCAGACGTCCGAGGTATTCGTCCGCCGCAAGGTCCAAAGCGCGTCACTGGGCGTCGATTATGCCCTCAGCGACACGGATAGCCTCAGCCTGTCGGCACGCTATAACGACCGCGCGTCGCGCCCGCTGTTCGACACGCTGAACGTGGCCCGCGACGGCGCTGGCGAGCGCATCTATCATCGCATCTCCTACGGCCCCAACGAGCAGGCCGACGACAGCGCCAGCCTCAGTTACAGCCACCAGGACTCCGGCACTGCGCTGAAGGCGATGCTTCAGCGCAGCAATACCAAGGGCTTGATCGACAAGTCCTATCGCGACGTGTCCGTCGAACCGGCGCGCGCCACCAGCTACAGCCACGGCGCCACCAGGTCGGCGCGCCACCTCAACCAGGCCACCCTCGACTGGAGTCGCGCGTCCGGTCACGGCCAGTGGGGCATGGGCCTCGATATCCAGGACGAAGTCAACGACCTCTACAACTATCAGGCATCGGTCGATCGGCTGACGGGAGCGGAGACGCCCGATCCCGATACGACCAATGGCTATGGGGTGGCGACTACGCTGAGCGCCGCCTATATCACCGACCAGATCAGGCATGGAAAATGGGAAGCGCTGCTGGGCGGCCGGATCGAGCGCATGGCGCTGCGGGTGAGACCGGCACATGGCGTGATGCAGACCGGGCGTTGGCAGGCATTCAATCCCAGCCTTCACCTGAAATATGCCGCCAGCGACAAAACCGACCTGACGCTCAGCTTTCGGCGCAGCCTCCAGCGGCCCGATCCGCGCGATCTGAATCCGTTTACCACCTACGTCGATGCGCAAAACCTGAGCCGCGGCAATCCCGGCCTCCAGCCGCAGCTTCTGACCTCGTGGGAGATCGGCACCAACGCGGACATGGAGAACTTGAGCGGCAGTGTGAGTGCCTTTTACCGCACCAGCCGCGATACGGTGACCGATGCGCGCAGTTTTGCCGACAACGTGCTTGTTACCTCGAAGCAGAATGGCGGGCAAGCTCGCTCGGCGGGCGTCACCGGCTCTATCGAGTGGACGCCTGATGCGACGCTGAGTTTCGGCATGGACGGTGGCGTCTATCGCGTGATGCTGTCTACGCCCGATCTCTATGGCCGCGTGCGCCAGGACGATATCTCGGGCTATCTGAAATTCAGGGCAGCTTACAAAGTCGGACCGGACGACGTGTCGCTCGACGCTCAAGCCCAGTCGTCAGGAATCACACCGCTCGGCCGATTTGGCGCGACCAGCAGTGTGAACCTGACCTGGAAGCACCAATTGAGCAAGACGCTCGGCTTGACGGTGAACGCCAGCGATATTTTCGATGGCAGCAAACGCACCTACCGGACAGACGCCAGCACATTCCGTCAGAATGGATTCGATCACTTCGTCGCAAGGCGCGTCTACGTGGGTTTTGTAAAAAAGTTCGAGTGAGGCCAACGATCGGATCGAGATAAGGGAGCACGCATCTCGGTGCGGCGTTTTGTGCCGATTATCGGCATACGCCATGGGGGTATCCTGTGTCGCGCCGGATGCGCGGCGGCGGCCGCCTGTCGAGCCAGCTCATGCGGTGGCGCCGCGCGGAGATTGACCGGCCGGATGGAACGCTGAAAGCCGGTGCATGGGCGCATCCGCCGTGCTCGCGCATCTGGCGCAGTTTCTCCGCTGTCTGAATAGTGGGCATGATCCCAATAACGCCATTTACAGAGGCATTCGACGGGCATTGTAAATTTGCTCAATCACAATTTAATGCCGTCTCGGCGCGCCGCCGTTCAGGCCACGGCATCCTTGGGAAGCTTAAGCAGCAGCGCCAGCAGCGCCGCCGCCATCCTTTTCTCAGGCCAGCAGGCGCGAGTGTTTCGGCAACTTGGCCGATAGATAATCATGCTGGTCCGCCAGCACATTCCTGCCGCTCAAGATGAAGTGCTCGAAACGGCATGGCACATACGGCACGTACAGCAGCGGATGGAAGTCGTGCACCATGGTGGCGCCCTTGGCCTGGTTGCACGGCTTGCAGGCGGTGACGCAGTTTGTCCAGCTATCCTTGCCGCCGTGGGTGCGCGCCAGTACGTGATCGCGCGACAGGTGCTGGCGGGCGAAGACGTTGCCGCAGTAAGCGCAGGTATGGCGGTCGCGCGCGAACAGCAGGTGGTTATCGTCGCCCAGCGGCAGCGCCACGCGCAGTTTTTTGGTCATGCGCTCGCTGCCCGAAATGGAAATGATCGGCTTGACCGTCATCGTCGAGAGCACGCCCGCATTCGACACGCCGCCGCGAAACAAGAATTCACGGTCGCCCAGTTCCCACGCTACCTTGCCGACGGCGTAGTAGTGGATCGCTTCCTGGGCGGAGATCCATCCGAATGGATTTCCTGCGATGTCGAGTGCTAAGATTTGCGGAGTCATATTTTCACTTTTACTGATGCCTGTTTGAATGGAATAGTAGAAAAGACCGGCGCTTGGGCGCTGGCCGGAGAATGAAAATCTGGACAGGTGTTAACGTGATAATACGCCTTGCAGGCAAAGCAGCAAGCACGAAAAAAAGGCGCAGCGCGCATTCCGGGGCGCCGTGAGGAACGCCCGAGCAATATCGCTTGCGCTGCATTGGAGTGGGGTGCCGGATTCGAACCGGCGAACAACGACTTTGCAGTGTGCCCTTGGGCGTCGCGCCCTTGGACCGCTCGGGCAACCCCACGTAAAGATGGCATCCCAGGAAGGAGTCGAACCTTCAGCCTTCGGTTTTGGAGACCGCTGCGCTGCCAATTGCGCCACTGAGATAGTGCGTCGATGATTGCGGCAGAGAGCGCGCAATCGAAGAAATGGGGTGACGTACCGGATTTGAACCGGCGGCCCTTGGAATCACAATCCAATGCTCTGCCAACTGAGCTAACGTCACCATTGAAACCTTATAAAAACTATTACTTTTTGCTGCCCCCGCAAGCGGCGATGGCGTCGTCAAGGCGGTTATGCCAGTACGAATTGCTGTCCTCCTTACGGCTGACCGCATTCCTGATCGCGTTTAGCGGCGCCAGCAGCAGCGGATGTGCCATCATGTCGGCCGCTTCCAGTTCGAAGACCATGCAGTCTTCATTAAGGCGTTCTAGCAAAACCGCGATCAGGCGTTCATCCTTGCGCGACGCCAGTCCGGCCAGGGCTTCGCCGCTGACGTTCTCGTTGCTGTCGCCAAGGTTTTGCCACAGGCGCTCGCGGATCTCGGCAGTATCGGCCTCGTGCATGCAGCCGAGCGCAAAGGTGGCCCAGTCGCGCGTATCGTCGTCAGGGTCGGTCGCCAGCACCAGCAGTGCCTCGACCGAGGCATCCTCGTGATACTGTGCGAGGGCGAATGCCACCTGAAAGCGAATATCCGCATCGGCGTGCGTGGCGAATGCGAGCAGCGCCGGCAGTGCCGATGGATGCGGGCGGTGGGCGAAACCGGAAATGGCCGCCGTCACCACGTTCGTTACCGGGTCTTTTAAACCGGTAAGCAACAAGGCCTGGGTTTCCTCCACGGCGTACTCGTCGCTTTGGGTAAGCGCGGATATTGAGTAGCGCTCGCGCCTGAGCTGGGAAGCGATATACATCGCCAGCGCGCGTTTGTGCGCGTTTTTGCTGGCCGCAAACCGCCGCGCCATCGCCAGGTTATCGGGTGAACCGAGCATCTGCAGCGCGCGGATCGCTTTCCAGCTCGTTTCGCTTTCCCACGCCTGGAGCGCGCTGGCGGCCAGGCTTTTCAAAGAGGCTTGTTTTACAACGGTCTTTTTCATGCGTGCCGATCCGGTTGATTGAATGCGGCCCAGTATAGGCGCGCTCAATACCGCGGCGAACATGGGTGATTGGTGCGCTCGGAGGGCGTCGAACCCTCAATGCCTTTGCGGCGCCAGATTTTGAATCTGGTGTGTATGCCATTTCCACCACGAGCGCGGTGCAGGTCCCGGTTGCCTGCCGGGGTAGTGCGCACTTTCGGAGCGCACCACGGCTTGCGCGTGCCGGGCTGATATCCGGAACCCGCTGGCTGACTTCGTCACGAACCCTATCCGGGAACTATGGGATAACCGCGGTTAGGCCACGCGTGTCTTGTCCCTTCCCGCATGTCATCATCGGGTCGTCCGCCATCGCCACCAGCGCGTCGATTGATGCGTCGTCGTCATAGTTTGCCAAGGCGAATCCCACCTGAAAGCGGATGCGGGCATCGGTGTGGGTGGCCAAGGCAAGAAGCGACGGCAAGGCCAATGGATGCGGGCGGTAACCGAAGCCGGCAACAGCCGCCACCACGACGTTATCGATGGCATCCTTCATGCCAGCCAGTAGCAAGGCCAGGGTTTCCTCCGGGGCGTACTCGGCGCTGTCGGTGCCCTGTTGTGCCGGGCAAGGCTGGCGCCTGAGCTTCGAAGCGATACGCATCGCCAAC
>NZ_JAVCWL010000090.1:0-1604 GCF_030846505.1 Massilia pseudoviolaceinigra
GAAGCCCCAGAAGGCGAGATCGAAATCGCCATTGCCACTATCTGGCAAGAGCTCTTAGGACTGGAACGGGTTGGTCGCCATGATCAATTCTTTGAACTGGGTGGACATTCACTCTTGGCAGTGCAATTTATTTCGCGCATACGTACCACATTAGGAACCGAACTGGCGCTGCGTGATTTGTTTGCGCATCCGACATTAACTGCCCTGGCCCAGTGCATCAGCAAGATTGCGCGTACAACCTTGTCAGCGATCCTTCCAGCCAACCGCGATGACGCACTACCCCTGTCCTTTGCCCAGCAGCGCCTGTGGTTCCTTGATCAATTAGATCATGCAGCAGGGGCGGCTTATCATATGCCGGCTGGATTACGCTTGCAGGGACAGTTAAATCAAGCCGCATTGCAAGCTGCTCTAGATCGTATTTTGGCGCGTCACGAAGCTTTACGTACCTCTTTTGTCACACAAGACGATGGACAACCAATACAGCTCTTTGCCCCAGCTGATGTCGGTTTTTCGCTGCAAGAGGTGGATCTGTCTCACCTTATTGGCAATGAGCAAGAAGTGGCTGTTGTACGTTCTAGTGAAGAAGAAGCACGTGCGTCTTTCGATTTGTCCACCGGACCACTGATTCGAGGCCGTTTGTTACGCTTGTCTGATCAAGAGCACATTTTATTAGTAACGCAGCACCATATTGTCTCCGATGGCTGGTCTATCGACATACTGGTTCAAGAGTTTTCTGCTTTATATACGGCATTTAGCCAGCAGCAAACCGATCCACTGCCACCCTTAAGCATCCAATATGCAGACTATGCTGCTTGGCAACGTGAATGGTTGCAAGGCGATGTTTTACACCAGCAGGTCCATTATTGGCAACAGCATCTGGTCGGGGCTCCAGCGCTATTGGAAATGCCAACCGATCATCCTCGTCCTCCCGTACAAAGCTATAAAGGCAATCGTATTGCCGTCACACTGCCGGCTGCATTAACTCAGGATTTGCGCGCATTCAGTCAACGCCATGGTGCCACCTTATTTATGACACTCTTGGCAGGTTGGTCAGCCCTCTTATCTCGTATGAGCGGGCAGAACGATGTGGTGATTGGCACGCCTTTTGCCAACCGTCAGCGTTCTGAAATTGAATCGCTCATCGGCTTTTTTGTGAACACTTTGGCACTGCGTGTTCAGTTGAATGATGATCCTACTGTGGTGCAATTGCTGATGCAGATCAAAGCCAATACTTTAGAGGCGTATGCGCATCAGGATATTCCATTTGAACAAGTGGTCGATGCCATTAAACCAGTGCGCAGTCTCAGTCACAGCCCTGTATTTCAAGCCATGCTGGTATTGCAAAATACCCCCGTGGGCGGTGAATTGAGCTTACCAGGCTTAACTCTATCGAGCATCACAACCCCACACAGTACAACGCACTTTGATTTAAGCTTGTCTTTGTCGGAAACAGGAGAATCCATTACAGGCAGCTTGGAGTATGCCCGTGATTTGTTTGAGCAAGCCACCATGGAGCGGCTGGTTCAACATCTACAGATACTTTTCTCCGCGATGGTCGCTGATGAAACAAAGCATATCAGTCAATTGCCGCTACTTACAACCGA
>NZ_JAVCWL010000091.1:0-1585 GCF_030846505.1 Massilia pseudoviolaceinigra
GTACCGACCCGTTTGCGGATCGTAGTCCCTGTAGTAGTTATAAAACAGGTTGGTGCTTCGGTCGTAGTACTGGCCTGGCATCCGCAAATTGAACGTAAAGGTGCCTGATCCGCTGAAATACTCGATTGGCGGCGTCAGTCCGAACGGATCACCATTGTCCCAGCGCCAGACGATCTTGTTGTCAAGCGAGCGCGTAATCATCCGTGGCGTTCCCAGATGATCCGGATGAATATGGAACACGTTAATCGCCGTGTTTTGGGCAGGGGCCGTACCCGTCACTGTCTGCGTCAGCACAGCCACCGGCAGGTTGCCCAGGTACACCGTATCGCGCGTCGCTTTGCCGTTGAGATAGCTGTACTCACCTACTAACTTACCCTGTTCATTGTAGACGAATATACCACCACCGTAAGTCTGGAATACACGCTGATCCAAGCCGTTGAACAGCTGGTGGGTGGTGACGGCACCATTCTGGTTCCTGTACGGGCGGCCCCGCCCGCTATAAGTGACGACGTGCGTGCCATCCGTCATCAGATCACCCGCGCCGTTATAGAGATTTGCCTTGGCCGGCCCCGGGCCGGTGGTCGCACTCAGCTTGTTGCTGAGCGGGTCGATGGTGTTCGTATAGCTGTTCGCTCCGAACCCGGCCTTGATGCGGTTACCGCTGGCATCGTAGGCGTAGGTCTGGCTGGTGCCGTTGCCGCTGTAGCTGGTCAGGCGATTCAACTCGTCGTAGCCGAAGGTCTGGTTCAGGCTGGCAGGGATGGGCGCCGTTCCTGTGCCGGCATGGGTGTATCCCTTGATGCGGCTGGCGGCATCGTAATTGACCGTGCGTACAACGCCATTCGCCGAAGGGCTTCCCAAGGTATAGCTGCTGATCCGGCCATCGAGGTCGTAGGTGCGCGCATGCGCGTACTCGTTTGCGGGAAGGCTATTGCCCCATGTCCAGCCGGTGGTGCCGCCAAACGGTGAGTAGGTGATGTTGTTCAGCAAAACAATACTGCTGTTGATGTTGATGTTGGTGCCGGTACCGTTGGCTGCCACCGGGTTCAGCGTGATGCTGGCGACCTGGCCCGCAGCGTTGTAGCCATAGTTAACGCGGTTCCCGCTCGGGTAGGTCACGCTCGCCAGCCGGCCGGCCGCATCGTACTCATAGGCAAGCGTATGCGTGTTGGTGTAACTCCCCAAACCGGTCGTGGTCTGGGCTTTGGTCGCGAGCCGCCCGAATGCGTCATAGGTATACGTCGTATAACCCGATTCATCCGTCATCCGCGTTATTTTTCCAGCCGCAGTCGGCGTCAGCTTGGCGTCGCCGTCGTACTCGAACGTGGTGCCGATGGTGCCCGTATAGTCGATCCGGGTCAGGCGGTTGAGCGCATCATAAAAATAGGTATTCGTTTTACCGCGGCCGTCGATGCGCGTTTTCAGGTTGCCGGCGGCATCGTAGGTCGACTTGGTCAGGCCCGTATCGGGGCTTCCCAGCTCGTTGCGGTTACCCAGTCCGTCAACGGCGTAACGCGTCTCTAGGTTGCGCGGATCGGTCACCGTCGCCACCTGGTCGATGCCGTCGTAACCATACCTGATGGTG
>NZ_JAVCWL010000092.1:0-1490 GCF_030846505.1 Massilia pseudoviolaceinigra
CGGTTAAGCTACCTACTTCTGGTAAAACCCGCTCCCATGGTGTGACGGGCGGTGTGTACAAGACCCGGGAACGTATTCACCGCGACATGCTGATCCGCGATTACTAGCGATTCCAACTTCATGTAGTCGAGTTGCAGACTACAATCCGGACTACGATACACTTTCTGGGATTAGCTCCCCCTCGCGGGTTGGCGGCCCTCTGTATGTACCATTGTATGACGTGTGAAGCCCTACCCATAAGGGCCATGAGGACTTGACGTCATCCCCACCTTCCTCCGGTTTGTCACCGGCAGTCTCATTAGAGTGCTCTTTCGTAGCAACTAATGACAAGGGTTGCGCTCGTTGCGGGACTTAACCCAACATCTCACGACACGAGCTGACGACAGCCATGCAGCACCTGTGTTACGGCTCTCTTTCGAGCACACCTCGATCTCTCGTGGCTTCCGTACATGTCAAGGGTAGGTAAGGTTTTTCGCGTTGCATCGAATTAATCCACATCATCCACCGCTTGTGCGGGTCCCCGTCAATTCCTTTGAGTTTTAATCTTGCGACCGTACTCCCCAGGCGGTCTACTTCACGCGTTAGCTGCGTTACCAAGTTAATTAAAACCCGACAACTAGTAGACATCGTTTAGGGCGTGGACTACCAGGGTATCTAATCCTGTTTGCTCCCCACGCTTTCGTGCATGAGCGTCAATCTTGACCCAGGGGGCTGCCTTCGCCATCGGTGTTCCTCCACATCTCTACGCATTTCACTGCTACACGTGGAATTCTACCCCCCTCTGCCAGATTCTAGCCTTGCAGTCTCCATCGCAATTCCCAGGTTGAGCCCGGGGATTTCACGACAGACTTACAAAACCGCCTGCGCACGCTTTACGCCCAGTAATTCCGATTAACGCTTGCACCCTACGTATTACCGCGGCTGCTGGCACGTAGTTAGCCGGTGCTTATTCTTCAGGTACCGTCATTAGCAAGGGATATTAGCCCTCACCGTTTCTTCCCTGACAAAAGAGCTTTACAACCCGAAGGCCTTCTTCACTCACGCGGCATTGCTGGATCAGGCTTTCGCCCATTGTCCAAAATTCCCCACTGCTGCCTCCCGTAGGAGTCTGGACCGTGTCTCAGTTCCAGTGTGGCTGGTCGTCCTCTCAGACCAGCTACTGATCGATGCCTTGGTAGGCCTTTACCCCACCAACTAGCTAATCAGATATCGGCCGCTCCAGGAGCATGAGGTTCTTGCGAAGCCCCCACTTTCATCCTTAGATCGTATGCGGTATTAGCGTAACTTTCGCTACGTTATCCCCCACTCCAGGGTACGTTCCGATATATTACTCACCCGTTCGCCACTCGCCGCCAGGTTGCCCCGCGCTGCCGTTCGACTTGCATGTGTAAGGCATGCCGCCAGCGTTCAATCTGAGCCAGGATCAAACTCTTCAGTTCAATCTCTGTTTAATGTCCTTGCGGACAGATCGCTCACTCAAAATACTGACA
>NZ_JAVCWL010000093.1:0-1434 GCF_030846505.1 Massilia pseudoviolaceinigra
TAGTGGACCCACGATTTGAGACAGCAGTTTAAGCTATGGTCCTCAACGGAGGATCGCAGGGAATGACGGAAACAAAGAAGCGGAAAGTGCACAGCGCGGAGTTCAAGGCGAAGGTCGGTCTGGAGGCCGTACGCGGGGTCAAGACGGTCAATGAGATCGCCCAGTTGCACGGCGTCCACCCGGTGATGGTGAGCCAATGGAAGAAGGAGATCCTGGCGAACGCCGGCACGTTATTCGAGGGCAAGCGCGGTCCCAAGATGGAACTGGAACACGAGAAGGAGGACCGTCTGTTTGGTGAGATCGGGCGCCTGAAGATGGAGTTGGACTGGCTTAAAAAAAAGTCAGGCCTGTAAGTGGCGCGGTGCGGCTGGGGTGGATCGGACCGGATCTTAAACTGCCGCTATCGCGACAGTGCGAGCTTGCCGGCGTGTCGCGGGCCACGGTGTATCGGCCACGTGTGGCCGTGCCCGTCCACGAGGACGACCTGACGCTGTGCGCGTTGATCGACGAGGAGTACACCCGGCACCCGTTTTACGGTAGCCGGAGGATGGTGGTGATCCTGCTGCGGCATGGCTGGCTGGTGAACCGCAAGCGGGTGCAGCGCCTGATGCGCGTGATGGGCCTGGCGGGGATGGCACCCGGCCCGAGCACGACGGTGCGGCATCCTGGGCATAAGGTTTATCCGTACTTGCTGCGCGGCGTCGCGGTGGTCCGGCCCAACCATGTGTGGAGCACCGATATCACCTACATCAGGCTGGCACGGGGCTTTGCCTACCTGGTGGCGGTGATCGACTGGTACTCGCGGCGCGTGCTGGCCTGGCGCATCAGCAACAGCATGGACGCCTCGTTCTGCGTAGACTGCCTGGAAGAGGCGTTGATCAGTCACGGCAAGCCGGACATGTTCAACACGGACCAGGGTGTGCAGTTCACGAGCCAGGCGTTCACTGGCGTGCTGCTGCGGGAAGGCGTGGCGATCAGCATGGACGGCCGGGGCCGGGCGCTGGACAACATCTTCGTCGAGCGCCTGTGGCGCAACGTCAAACACGAAGATGTGTACCTGAACGGATACGCGACGATGGGGGACCTGACGGTCGGGCTGACGCGCTACTTCGTCTTCTACAACGAGGAGCGGCCGCACCAGTCGTTGAACTACCAGACGCCGGATGCGGTGTACGCCAGTGGCGAGGGCGGCGGCGCGATGATCGTGGACAATTACGGCAGTGCCGCAGTCACACCGTTGGTAACTTCAGGCGCTGTGGCGGAGCATGGGGCTCCGCCCCAAGCCCCGCCCTGCCGGGAGCAGGACGCGATCAATTCTGCCGTCGCGGGAGTGGGAAATTAAGCAAGCCAGGACAGCGCTGTGCAGCTGTAAGCAGTGGCATGATCATAGCTTAAACTCCGGTACAAATTGTCTTGACGGTGGGGTCCACTTTA
>NZ_JAVCWL010000094.1:0-1408 GCF_030846505.1 Massilia pseudoviolaceinigra
ACAAAGCGATCCGATTGGCCTGGCGGGTGGCATCAATACGTAC
Organism: Massilia pseudoviolaceinigra; assembly: GCF_030846505.1. Taxonomy (NCBI): domain Bacteria; kingdom Pseudomonadati; phylum Pseudomonadota; class Betaproteobacteria; order Burkholderiales; family Oxalobacteraceae; genus Massilia; species Massilia pseudoviolaceinigra. The sequence goes on from NZ_JAVCWL010000094.1 coordinate 44, forward strand.
GGCTACGTAACAGGGAATCCCCTTAGCAAGGTTGATCCACTGGGCTTACAGGAAGAAGGTAGTTTGTCGCCAAGGCCCCGAACGTATCCAGGACCTTTTGATGTTCAAAATCAGGCCACTCGAGACGTCATGACTCGAATCTTGAAGGGGACTAGCCGCCTGATCCAGAGAATCAAAGATGCTTGCATGAATTCTGGTAGCGGAGATGAGAAAGCGAACAACCCGGCCCAACCAAACGAGAACGATTTAGATAAGCTTCCTGAAAAGAACGGTGGCGACCAAGCTGCTCAAGAAGAAGGATATAGAGACGCTCATGATGCCAAGAAAGGTCGTGGCGATAGCAAAGTTAATATCTATAACGATAAGACGACGGGGCGGAAATGGATATGGGATGGTAGAAGAGGTTCCGAGAAGGAAATATTGTGAGTAGAAAAAAATCTGTTTCACTTACATTCAGAGGGTTTGACTGCACAGCCCAGGAAGTTGCCATACTTATCGATTCGCCGCCATCGCGCCTTGGGAATCGAGGAGAGCCCGTGAGATCGGGAGTCAAAACACTGTTGACTCGATCATATGTTCTATATTCGATGAATTTTCTTGATGACTATGAGCTATGCGACATGCTCCTTAAGTTTCTTGGAGATCTGGGAGGCGTCGAACATCTTTGTCAGGTACAAAGAAAAGTGCAGCCCGAGTTTTCGGAATTTCATTTTGACTTGCCCGTGAAAGAGTCTGATGAGTCACAAGAAGGATATTTTTCGACAAAGGACATTGCAGATATTTTTCAACTCAGAGCCAGCATCTCGCTCGGTTTTTTTTGAGCCGTTGGAGCGACGAGCCGGCGACGGGGCCAGGTCTGACCTTCGGACACGGCCTCGGCTGTGGCGGCGGACCACCTGGCCCGCCGCTGTGCAGTCCCGCCATGATTCGTATCCTGTTCGTATCCTGTTCGTATCCTGTTCGTATCCTGTTCGTAGCCCATCGGCGGCCGGCCGTATCCATTTGTATCCCGTTCGTATCCTGCCGAAAAAGCCGCCCGGTGGCGTTACCGCCGCTGGGGGCAGCCAGCTAGGGCCGGTGCGGGGAGTCCCCGCTCCCCGCCAATCTCTCACACATCACGCAACCCTCTCGGGTTGGTCAGAAGCCCGCCGTTGCAGGCTTCACGTGTAGAACACTATCAAATTCCCGACTTAACACTTGCTGCTGAAATTGCCCATGGCGCCCGCCGTTGAGGGCTGTCTGTGTAATACGGGCACGGTCGAGCGGCAGGTCTGGCGCATGCGTTCAGCGCTGTCGATTTTACATTGGTCGGCCGTAAATTGCCCCGCCGTTTCTGGTGACCTCACGTGCACTCGGCTACTGACC
>NZ_JAVCWL010000095.1:0-1394 GCF_030846505.1 Massilia pseudoviolaceinigra
ATCCAGGCTGTAAGCGAGAAAGCCGTTGTCGTGCACCAGCTGCGCGATCTGCCGAGCGTGCCGGTGCCGAACAAGCCGGTCACCATCGCGTATCAGGAAGGCCGCGCACAGGTGACCGAAAAGGCACCCGACAAGCCAGCCCAGCCGCAACGCTAAGCCGGGGCCCGGATGCAAGGCGTACTGAAACCAGGCGCCCGCATCGCAAGCCATTTGCGTACGCCCTGCAAAAACGACTGCCTTGATTATCTTTTGAACGGCTATCACAGGGCACCTCGAATAACTCCCGATTGCACCGCTGCCGCCAACGGCGTTGCCGGAATCGGTTAGAAATGCATTCGGACGAGTGCTAATCAGAGGCCATTTTTGGCGCACCATCGTCAGTTTGGGCAGTCCGGGCGGACTGCCGGGGGCAGAATGCTTCGACCCTGGCCTCCTTGAGCTAAACCAGACGCTGCAAATTGTAGGCTGCAACCGTCCCGTTGAGCTGTAGCTCCGCGCGCCAGGCCGATCGTGCTGACGCTCTTGCCGCCCAGTTTTGCCAAGCCGGCAAATACGTGTCAACCCGGGCACCTGTCTTGGCGATGCGATGGTTGCCGCTCCAGTGGCAGAGATAGGCTTTTCCTTGCTTGCTCTGGATGTGCATGCGCCAGCCCTGTTTGCTTAGCCACTCTTCGTACTCGCCGTCGACGTAGCCCCTGTCGTGCAGGATATTGCGGTGCGATCCTGATCGTCACTCAGATTGAATAACTACTGGATCAGCAAGATCCGAAACCATCAGCTCGGTAGGGAATGGGGGCGACCGCCCCGCACGCGGCCCGGACGCGGTGCTGCGCGGGCTACTTCGTTCGCCAGCGCGGCAAAGTTGACGTGCCGCGCCATCACCCGCAACGCATCGCCGGGCTTATTCAGCTTCGCTTCGCGTTCCTGGTTTGCATACACACTGGTTTTGATCATGACGATGGCGTCAGAGTCGAGGCGTCACATGATGGCATATTGAGCTCGGTTTTTCGCGGTAGCCCCACATTTCATTATTAATTTGACATCACCACGGGCCTGAGCATATCTCGTCTGCGACGCGCCGCAGACGAGCACCGTGACAACACGGGCATAGGGATTGAGGCCCAGAACGTTTGTTGCGAAAACACGGAAATTAGTACAAAATCAATACTTGATGGCGGGCTGGACTGTGCTCATGTGTACACAGCTCCGCAGTGCAATATGACCAGCCCACCGCCGTAATATGCGCATATATTACCGGAGATACATAAAGCCGCTGAAAGAACAATGGAACATGACCATTTTTTCAGCTAAAAAGGTACTGGGACCGATATTTGCTGCATTATTATTACAAGGATGTAATGCGATGGCTAAAGATGACGTACTGAAATTATCGA
>NZ_JAVCWL010000096.1:0-1381 GCF_030846505.1 Massilia pseudoviolaceinigra
CATCACGCGCACGCTCGACAACAAGATAGTCTGGCGCTGGGACAACGGCGATCCGTTCGGGTTGACGCCGCCAACCGAATATTTCAGCGGATCAGGCACCTTTACCTTTAATTTGCGGATGCCAGGTCAGTACTTCGACCGGACTACAAATTTGTTTTACAACTACTTCAGGGATTACGATCCGCAGACCGGGCGCTATGTGCAGTCTGATCCGATCGGGCTTGGTGGTGGGATTAATACCTATGGCTATGTGGGGGGAAATCCAGTCAATTATTCGGATTCCACTGGACTCATAATCGAATACGCAAATCATAATGTTTTTGGGGGAAATTACCACTCAAAAATTATCATTACCCCAATAGATCAGGGGCGGTATGCAAATGACCCACGATTTAAGAACGTAAACGAATATGGAGATCACTATGCTACGGTCGGTGCCGGACCGGACCGAGGCATTTTGGTGGGCGGTGTAAATCGCGACAAAGATGTATCTAAAAAAGGCGTCAATAGAACCACTCTGGAAGTGCCGTGCGAATATGGCAACGAGAATGATTTGATTGATACATTGTTCAAGTTGGGCGACAACTATAACAAGAACACGCTCCCTTACACGTTATTTCCGTCATCGGGGGAGTACAACTCTAATAGTTATATTTCGGGAATTGGTCAGGCTGCTAACATTGTGATGCCCGCCCCTGGCAACACTGGCGCTCGGACCCCTGGGTATCAATTCCCCGTCCCGCGCGCGAATTTTGGGAGGTAATTCAATGAAATTTATGCGATCTATTATTTTCGGCTTGGTGACAACACTACTTTTTGCGCTCACCGGATGTATTGATGAAAACGAAATTAGGGACCGGCTGTTAAAAGAGACACCGATCGGCACCAAATTTGAGGTCGTGTTGAGTTATTGCGCTGAGAAAAAATTGAAGTGCGAAAACTCGAAGAAAGCTGGATATTTGAATCAACGAACAGGCCAAACGGTTGGCGTCGCAAGCATCTGGGCATCGCTAGCAGACCATCGCACCGGCCTTTTTTCGACGGAGTCTGGGACCATCAACTGGGGGTTCGATAAAGACGGGAATCTTATAGATGTTTGGGTCTGGAAAGTGACTGACTCGCTTTGATCTAATCGTGCAGGATCCACGAGCGCGCCGCGCGCAAGGCAGGGGGCATCGGACACGGGCTGATGCATAGCTAAATCGGCCGCTCTTTGGCCTTCCCTATTAAACAAAAAAAAGCCGTCCCCAACCCACTGCTTCGCGCGTGGGTGCTGGGTACGGCTTTAATTTTTAGCGGCTAAGAAATAAGACGGCTACTGCCCTGACTGCGCCGTAAGCATCCAGCCCGCCCACCTTTCTTCCGTTCCATAAATTGCCCG
>NZ_JAVCWL010000097.1:0-1319 GCF_030846505.1 Massilia pseudoviolaceinigra
GACGACCTGGCGATGGCGCTCGCCCAGTTCCTCAAGCGTGTCGGGTACAGCGATTACCTGTCACTGGGCATCGACAAGCAGGAGGCATACGAGATGGTCGACGCCGGCGAGAGGGTGCGCAAGGCGCTGGCCGATAAGGGATTCGCGCCCCGTTGACGCGCCCGATCCGGCCCGGAGAACATAGGAATCTTAATATGTTCGGTAACGCAAACTGGCGATTCCTATATATTTGGTAACAACGCCCCATGCAACCGATTTGCAACCCCATGCAACCAGGTGCCACCGCGCTGCAACCATAAGCAACCGCGTGCAACCACAATGCAACCGTCGGTCTGCGGGAAGCGCCGTGGCATAGGCACGACAGATATAGATTACAAAAACCCTGCGGGTTTGGCATTCATATCCGTGCCAAAGGGATACCCTTTGAAACCCAGGCGAGGCCGACAAGACGCGCCGACCGGGGCCGAACTACGTCGGCAGCAGGTCAGGCCCTACCCAACCACCTCCAAGCCCTCCCGAGCTACCCAACCCCGAGTCTGTGCATCGACAACGCCAGCACAGAGCGCTTGGTGCTGTCGATTATTTGTCGATGCCACATGCCAAGACGCAGTATCGACAGGACATCGACAGCACATCGACAAGTCAAAAATAAAATAGAGAAGAGCAAGAACGGAAATTCTCTAATGCAGGATAGGCTAGCGCCGGTATTTGCCCGGACAAATACGGACGCTTGACGGCGTGGTGGGGCAATGCAGTCGGGAGAGGCACAGCCATTCCGGGGTGAATGCCTTCGGCATTGCAACATAAAGCCGCATTCCGCAAAGTCGGGCCAGTCGCTGCGCTTGGTGGGCCGACCGCTTCGCGCCCTCCGGGTTCGCGGAACGAGCTTTATGTCTCGCGCCCCTGCACGTCTGCCAAGCCATGATGCGCGCCAGAGGCGCAGGAAACCCCCAGGTCAATGAAGCGCGCTCCTGCGTCGCTTGCGGCCGCGCTGCGCCGGCAGACGGATGAACCCCACCCAACCCCAGCCCCAGTTTGCATGCGGTGGAAGGCAAAAACTCGCCTTCCACCGCATGCCTGAGCGTGGGTCGTCCTCGGCCGTCAAGGGTCCGCTGCGCCGCTGCGCGCCCTTGACTGCGCACGCGCCGCCGCGATACCAGCCTGATTGACCGAAAGCTCTTGCCTCGCGCGTGCGCGCAAGCCAGAATGCGTGTCTAGGGAAATTTGCAACAATGCAGGGGCGGCATCTGGATTTAGCTGCTTCAAGCTGTTGATTCGACTAGGGAAAGTGGCGGAATCTAAGGAAGTGCGCGTCGGGC
>NZ_JAVCWL010000098.1:0-1250 GCF_030846505.1 Massilia pseudoviolaceinigra
TGTGGTGGTCAAGTAAATTCGGACACAACGATAGGTTTTTTTACTGCCATTTCCCGTTCGTAGACGGTGGGTGGCAGATTGCCCAGAACTGAGTGCAGGCGTTCGCTGTTGTAGAAGCCTACGATGTAGGCGGCGATGTCGTTTTTGGCCTCGGCGTGGTTGGCATATTCGCGCTGCCATACGCGTTCCATTTTAAGATTCAGGAAGAAGCGTTCGGCGACGGCGTTGTCCCAGCAATTCCCCTTGCGGCTCATGCTGCAAACGAAATCATGGCTAGCCAGTTTGGCCTGGTATTGAGCGCTCGCATATTGACTGCCGCGATCGGAATGAACAATCAAACCCGGAGCCGGTCGGCGCTGTTGAATGGCCATGTGCAAGGCGTCGCAGACTAACTTGGCTGGCATGCTCGGCGCCATGGCCCAGCCGACCACTTTGCGTGAGAACAGGTCGATTACCACTGCCAGGTACAGCCAGCCTGCGCCGGTCCTGACATAGGTGATGTCAGAGACGTAGGCCGTGTTGGGCATGGATGGATTGAACTGGCGGGCCAGCACGTTGGCGGCGATCGGCAGATCATGCTTGCTATCGGTCGTATGGACGAATTTGCGTCTCCAGACAGGTTTTAAGCCTGCCTGGCGCATTAATCGACGCACTTTGAATCGGCCGGCCACGACGCCTCGGTTTGCCAGCTCCGTCACCATACGGCGGCTACCATAGCTTTGATGGCTGGCTACGAAAGCAGCACGCACATGGACACTCGCTTGGCACACCGTAGGCGCGGTGGCGCGGCGTTTCGATTGATAAAAGCCAGATCGGCTAACGCCGAGCACGCGACAGCTTTGCGCAACAGGGACGGCCTTCATTTGCAGTTCGTCGATGAGTAGAAAACTCATTTCAGCTCGCGTGCAAAGAAGGCCGACGCCTTTTTTAATATTTCTACATCGCCACGTAATTGACGGTTTTCCTGCTCAAGCTGTCGAATGCGTTGCTGTTCTGGCGTCAGCGGTTTGCCAATGCCTGGCTGGCCAGACTGCTCGGCATCGTATTGCTCCAACCAACGGCGGACGGCGGTCGGTCCAATGCTCATGCTCTGGCAGACATGCTGAACACTGAGCCCCTGTTCTTTGATCATTTTTACGACCTCAAGCTTGAAGCTGGTGTCGAAACTGCGGCGCTGCTTTGTCATGCAAATCTCCTCGGATGGTGGATTGTCCACCTATCGAGGTGTCCGGGCAAATTAGACCACGACA
>NZ_JAVCWL010000099.1:0-1227 GCF_030846505.1 Massilia pseudoviolaceinigra
CGCTCGCGTGCCGAACTCGACCATCTGCGCATACCAGGCCTTTTTGTTGCCGATCTTGACCGATGCGGTCACGCGGCCGCCCTTGGCATTTGTGGTGACCCGTACACTGCGCCGCAGCGCGCCGCTGTCCACCGGTATGTTGGCTTTCACTTCTTCCTTGAACTCGTTCGCGCCAGCGCGCAGCCCGCCGCGCATCACGTTCTTTTCAAACTTGGCCGAGAACTGCTGCAGAAATGCATCCAGCTCCCGGCCGCCGGTGATGTTCGGATCAGCCATTCAAATATCCCTCCAATTGGAACTCTGTGTGAACCCGATCATCCAACAGCGCTGGTCCAGCGATGATCTGCATTACCCGGTCGCCGCGGTTGTGCAAAATGACGCGCATGTTGCCAGTGACGGCCTGGGCGCCCTGCATGCGCAGCCGGGAGCGTAGGACCGATTTATCGAGCCCGTTTTTGGCCGATTCCGCGCGGCTCGGCAATTCGTCCTGAACGTTGGCCCAGTACCGGACCAGCACCGGCGCCCAGGCTTGCGTTTCGGTGCCATACACAGGATCAGGCGTGCCGACAAGCTGCTCGACCGTGACTTTCTCGTCACACTTGAACGGGGCGGCCATCAGCTGTGCACCTTCAAGCAGTCGAGCCCCCGGATAAGGTGGGGCGACTCCGGCGTGCCGGCCGGCGCGAAGTACTCACGCACCTTGGCCAGGATGAAGCCCTTGAATGCCACCGGCGTGGTGGTCTCGTCGGGTCCATATCCGCAGATCACGGTCAGGATCACTGCCTCGGGATGCGTTTTCGTCGCCGGCCAGCTCGCGCCGGCTGCGAGCGCGACGAATCCCGGCTCGATTTCACGGTTGATGACATAGGCGTTTTCGCTCAGCGTTTGCGTGGCGCCGTCAACGTCCAGATATTTCAGGCTGACCACCTCGACCAGGGGCGAGGACGGCAGCGGGATCAGACCCGCAAACCCTGGCGCCGTCACCACATACGTGCGGTTGATGATCGAGCGGCCGGTGATGTGCTCGGCCTCGGCGGTCAGCGCACGCACGCGGATCTCGATTTCCGCGTCCTGGTCGGTCCCATTTGCACGCGCGCTCGCTCGCGCATCGGCCATTGACACGGCCATCGCGACAGGAGGAGCAATTAGACGAATCGCCATCACTGGACCCCGTACACCGGCGCCGCGCACTTCTCGAAGCGGAACTTACGGAAGCCGATCTCGCCG